>DATBXH010001059.1:0-8296 GCA_036514375.1 Bacteroidales bacterium
TGTGTATGAATTTCAAACTCGCTTCGTTTTAGGCAGATTCCTTCCCCCGGGGCTGTCTGTCCTGCAATGGTAATGTAAGGTTCGGTTACATTTAAAGGTGTTTTGAGATCAATGATGCCCGAAACTCGAAATACAACGATTCGCGCACCTTTGGTTTCACATGCTTCACGAAAGCTACCCGGCCCCGAATCCTCCAGATTGGTAACAAGGATAACTTTCCCTCCGCGTCCTCCGGGAGTGTTAGTTCCAAAGCCTTCAGCTCCAGGAAATGAAGGGATCGAAGTAGTTTGAGCGTTTACTGAGTTTCCAAGAACGGCAGTTACAAAAAGCAAAAAAATGGTTTTGATTGTCATAATGGTAATGTATGAAAGTTAATAGTGTTTCGGAATTTATCTTTTTCCGGATAAAAAAGATCACTAATATCAAAAAACATGCCGGTTTTGAAAGTTGTTTAATGATAAAATAATTAAATTTGTTTGGTTTGATAGTGAATTACATACATTAGCCATGAATACGAAAGATAATATCAAGCCCATGGAAGTTTTTTCCGGAACTTCGTGGGATGCCGGTTTGGTGAAGAGTCTTTTGGACGACAGGGAAATCGAGGCATTTATCCAGGATGATGAAATTGGTGTTTTAGCACCATGGTACATATCTCCGGGAGGAGTCGGTCCTATAAAAGTGGTGGTATCAAGTGCCGATTATGAAGCCGCTAAACAGGTGGTGGACGAATATTACCGAAATATTAACAGTAAGGATTAACCTACCTGAAAACATCGCATACTGATGCTGGCATTTTGTATCTCTTCGTAAGTAAATGTCAGAGGTTCGTTCTTTTCAGTCAGTCCCAGACTGTAAAGCATGGGCAGGTAATGATCGTTGGTTGGGACTGAAAGTTTTGCTGCCCCTCCAAGTTTTGTGTAATCAATGAGACCTTCGTAATCATGGGTCTGCAATCTTGTTTTTACGGTTTCATCAAATTCAACAGCCCAATCGAACGGTTTAGCATTCTCATTAAAATCAATCTGATATAGGTTATGTACGATATTTCCGCTGCCAATAATCAGGACTCCCTTTTTCCGTAGCTTTTTGATCTCGTTTGCCAGGTTATAATGATACATCGGCGGCATTGAAAAATTGATGCTTAATTGGAAAACCGGTATGTCTGCTGCCGGAAACATGTGTTTGAGTACTGTCCATGCACCATGGTCAAGCCCCCATTGGTCGTCACTTACTACATTTGTAGTGGTAATTAATTGCCTGGTTTCCTGAGCAAATTCAGGTGCACCATTAACCAGATATTGAATTTTGTAAAGGATTTCAGGGAACCCTCCAAAATCATGAATTGTTCTGGGCTTTGGAGATACCATCACATGGGTTCCTCTTGTCAGCCAATGAGCTGATATAACAAGGATTGCTTTAGGTTTCTCCGCAAAAGAATTTCCCCATTCCGTCAGTTTTCTGGTAAAAGCATTGTCTGCAACAGCATTCATGGGATTGCCATGACCAACAAACAGGACGGGTAGTGTCTGTGTGTTATCGAAATGATCGGTAATATTTTTTAATTCAGTTAAGTTCATGGAAATTCCTCCGAGTGGCAAGATCGCTAATGATTTTAAAAATTTTTCCCGATTCATGCCGAATTAATTTAATATGAAACCGTAAACCGTTTCCGGATGTGTTTTCCCTGCTCCGCTTCGTCAAGGATGGCAATGGCAAAGTCTTCCATAGATATTTTGCTGTTTCCTTCCTGATCAGTAACCAGCTGTTCTGTTCCCCAACGAAACTTACCTGTTCTGTTTCCCGGTTCAATAAGTGCCGCCGGACTTGCATAGGTCCATTCCAGTTCCTCTTCTTTGCGGTACTGACGCAACACATCCCTGTGAGCAAGTGCTCCTGCTTTCCATGCTGGCGGGAACTGGGGTGTATCAACAAGTTCCATTCCGGATGCAATGGTGAGACTTCCTGCTCCGCCAACCAGAATGAGTCTTTTAACTCCTGCGTTTTTCATTCCCTGGTTAAGCGATTGATAGGCTTTGATAACCAATTGCGGGTCGTCACTGCCGGACCCGTATGCGCTAATAACCAAATTGTGTGATTTAACTTTGCGCGAAACATCATCCTGGTCAAGTATATCACCAACGTAAACTTTCAGATTACTGTGCGCTGTATCTATTTTTTTGACATCACGAACGATTGCTGTTACCATATGTCCACGGTTGAGCGCTTCTTTGAGAATCCGTCTTCCAATGTTTCCGGTTGCTCCGTATAATGCTATTTTCATGATTTGTGATTTCTGTAAATTGTTCTTCTCGACCTTTATGCCATAGGTACTTCCATAAGCAAAACTTCCGAAGGCTTGAGTGCCTTTATCGACAGAGAGGAAGTATCCCAAACTCCAACCCCGTCCCTCCTGTCGAGTTGAATACCATCGAGTGCCAAACTTCCTTCAATAACGAAAATATAGGCTCCGTTTTTGGTACTTTGGAAATCGTATTGTGCACTTGTATTTTCGTCCATATCAATCAAAGAGAAATAGGCATTCTGGTTGATCCAGGCCGCTTCTTTTTCGGTTGGAGAAACAATACGTTGCCACTTATTTTTCCGGTCTTCGTGCCGGTATGTTTTTTGGTCGTATCGCGGTGTAATGTTCCTTTTTTCGGGGAAAACCCAAATTTGCAAAAGTCTCGTCGGTTTATCGGGCAAGCTGTTATATTCGGAATGAAATATCCCGGTCCCGGCTGACATGATCTGGATGTCGTTTTTGCGGATTACAAATTTGTTTCCCATGCTGTCTACATGTTCCAATGCACCTTCCAAAGGGATGGTAATAATTTCCATGTTATCATGGGGATGACGGTCGAATCCCTGTCCTCCTGCAATATAATCGTCGTTTATTACGCGAAGAGTCCCAAAATTAACTCGTTCAGAATTATAATAGTTGGCAAAACTGAACGTGTAATGGGTATCGAGCCACCCATAATTGGCGTGCCCCCGCGTGTCTGCTTTGTGTATTATTGTTTTCATAATTATAAGAGGTTAATAAGGTCTATATTATTAGGCATTTAGGTAAAACTAATTTTTAGTTTTTCCCTAAAAGCCTATATCCTGAATTTCTAAGCAGCTTTTTTATTGTTTTGCCAATTCTACTGCCATTTGGAGTTTTACTTCATCGGCAACTACAAGTCCGCCTGTTTCGGTTACTGCACTCCAGGTAAGGCCAAAATCTTTACGGTTGATTTTGCCGGTAATTTCAAATCCTGCTTTTGTATTTCCCCAGGGATCCTTTGTGGTTCCGCCATGTTCAACTGTTAGCTGAACCGGTTTGGTAATGCCACGGATAGTTAAATCTCCTGTCATTTGGTATTCGGAGTCTCCGGTTTTTTTCACGCCGGTAGATTTAAAGGTTATTTTCGGATGATTGGCTACATCGAAAAAGTCGGGTGATTTTAAGTGACCATCGCGGTCAGCCTGACCTGTGTTCACACTGTTCACATCCGCGGAGAATTCAACTTCAGCATCCGAGAAATCGTTTGATGATGCATATACAGCTCCGTCAAATTTTTCGAATTTACCGCTTACGGTGGAAATTACCAGGTGTTTTACTTTGAATTGTATTTCGGTATGTGCCGGGTCAATTGCCCATTTTGTTTTTACTAAAGTTTCCATAGTCTTCATTTTTAATTGTTTTGATGATACAAAGGTAGGTTATGGAAACTGGCAGGGAAATGGAAAAATTACGGTATCAATGGTAAAAATGGAGGAAGGGTTGATTATCTGGCAATCGTTTCTTTAAATTCAACCAGCGAAATTCCAGTGTTGCTTTTGAAAAATTTGCTGAAATGGGATGGATCCTCAAACCCCAGGTCAAAACCAATTTCTTTGCCACTTTTTGCAGTGAATATAGTCATTCGTTTGGCCTCGAGCATCAGACGGTTTTGAATGTAGTCTTTAGCAGAGATATTAAGTGCCGATTTGATAACTTCGTTCAGGTAGTTCGGCGAAACATTGAGTTCATCGGCATAGTCTTTTACCTGATGCCACGTTTTGTAATGTTTTTCAACCACCGCTTTAAATTGTCTTACTAATGCTTTGCCAACTTCTATCGTCTGAGTATTAGAGCTTGGAAAGAGAGAACAATGACCGTTGCATTCGATGAGGAAAAGCTTTAGGTAGGCTCCAATAGTCTCAAAACGCATTTCATTATCCGATTGAAAGGCATAAAGCATTTGATCGGCGAACATCTTAAGCGGAGCAATCATTTTCTCCGTAAGCGGCAGGGGAGGGGTTTCGTCACTTTTCTTGAACAGCTTCAGGTTGGCAATAAAATCCTCACGAATACTATTCTTTTCGAGGAATTCAGGAGTAAAAAGAATGACATACCCGGTAGGATTCGGATCGGTAATGACCTGATGCACCTGATCCGGGCTCACGAAAAAGACGTGATTTGGAATGACCGGATACTCCTTAAAATCGATAATGTGCTTGCCTGTTGCAGTTATTGGCCAGATGATGGTATAATAATTATGCCGGTGAGGATCGTCGGCGATGCCACCCAATTGCTTGTCCACTTCCTCCATGGTTTTAATGACAAAGGGCATGGGAGCGCCATTGTACAACAAGTCGAGACTATATATTTTATTTTTGGCGGGCATGTCCTTTTATTTCTCTTAAAGATAAAGATTTTAGAAATTAGAAACAATGAAGGGGATCAAGGGTTCATTTAAATATCTGGTAGGGGTTGTTGATATGAAATCACTAAGGGGCTAAAGCACAGAGAGCCACATAGAGATTTCTTAATCTCTTACTGTGGCCCTCTGAATGAGCGATTATGATATTTAGTTTATCAGCTTCACTATTGAATAAGTTTGTCCCGGCATGACTACCGAAACTCTTTGACCTTTTTTGGAGAGTTTTAAGTTTTTCCCGGCTAATAGTTTGGTTTTGGGATAAGCAACGTTCAGGTCAAAATCTGCACTCACCTCCTTGCCGGAAGGGTTCAGCATTACCAGCACTACATCCTTATCTTTAGCTCGGGCATAAATGAATGGATAGGTGTTTTCCTTAGCAAATAATGGAACAAATTCAGCGTAGTTTGCAAGCGCAGGTTCAGTGTGTTTTAGTGCAATCAACTTACGGGTGTGGCTTAGCAACGAATTTGGATCTTTTTCTTCGGTTTCCACATTTGGAGCATCTTTAGCTGTATCAACCGGCAAATAGAGCTTTTCGGGTGAAGCAGTTGAGAAACCAAGATTTTTTCCGCTTGTCCACTGCATGGGTGTTCTTGCACCATTACGTGGTCTGTAAGCTCCTTCTACCTGAGGCCAGGAAGTTGGTAATTGACGCATACCAATTTCATTGCCATAATAGAGGAAAGGGGCTCCCGGCATGGTTAAGCCAAAAGCATAAATTATCTCAAGATCTTCGGCTGTACGTTTGTTCCTAAGGCGTGCATTATCATGGTTTCCAAGAGGCAGAGAAATATAACCTTTACCTTTGGTAGCATTGTACTGCTCCATATATTTATCGAGAAAGTGTCTGATATTGCCTTTTCCTTCGGCATCAAAGTAGCTGTGGCCCTCAGAATAGCCGTTAAGAATACGCCAGCTTTCTTTTTGAAAAAGATCATTGTATCCTTCAAACCAATGAAAAAAATCTACATCAAAGCAATTATCCAGAGCAGATTTTGGATCGGACCATTCGGCTACCATGAATGCCTGAGGGTATTCCTTTTTTAACATAGCACGAATCTCGCGCCAGAACTCTTTCGTTGCATTTGCATGATTATTGAAGAATTGTTCGTTACCCTGAATGTTAGCATCTTTAACCAGTGCTCCTGCCATATCGGCCCTGAAACCGTCGGCACCAAGATTCATCCAGAAGCGGACTACGTTTTTCATTTCTTCGCGCATAGCCATTACATCTGGATGATTGGTCGGAAGTTCCCATTTTTGGGTCGTGTCGGGCAAAGCAAAGCCATAGTTTAAAGCAGGCTCGCAATAATAGAAGTTACGCATGTACTGCCCGTTTCGAGTGCCATATCCTTTGATAAAGGCATCCTGATATTCCTTTGGCGGATTCATCCAAATGTTATCAGTCCAGATATACCAGTTGGAATATTTATTCTTTTGTTGTTGTGCCGAAGCTTTAAACCATGGATGTTCCATGGAGGTATAGCTGGCCACAAAGTCGAACAATACTTTTAAACCGCGTTTGTGGGCTTCTTCGAACAGTTTCTTGGCATCGTCGTTGGTTCCGTATCGTGGAGCTACTTTATAGTAATCGGATATGTCATACCCCGCGTCGCAGAATGGTGATTCAAAAAAAGGGTTGATCCAGATAGCATCTACACCCAGACTTTTAACATAATCCAGCTTTTGAATGATACCTTGCAGATCGCCAATGCCGTCACCATTGGAATCGTAAAATGTTTGCGGATAAATTTGATAAAAAACGGCATGGTTCGCCCATTCAGGGCAATCAGGGATGGTGTATTTACCTGTTATTTGGGATGAAGTTGAATCGCCTTCGCTGACATTTTTAGTTTTACCTTGAACAGTAGCCATGGTAACAAACAATATTGTCACCAATAGGTTAGTTTTGGAACAGAATGTGTTTCTCATGTGTTAAAATCTTTATTAAGTAAAGCAAAGGTATGGGACTTATAAATTTCACGTGGAATCATTTTCGTAAGGATTGGGGATGTTTTTGTTAAGCGTCAGGGTAGACATGAAGGAATTTGCAGGAAGAAAAATTCCCTGTATTTTGGAAATTATTGAACGGTTGAATTTTCTGCCTTTTGTTAAGATATTTTTACTATTTTTGAACTTATCTAAAAAAGCGATTGTTCTAAAGCATTCTGAAAGGCAAACGAACATGACATTTAATAAAAAAGACGGAGTTTTAAGCGTAATTTTCTGCATAGATTCGGACCGATGTTTGTGTTGTCACTAGATATCGGATAGATATTCCTTTTACCACACCATTCTTTTCTTTTTTCATTTTTTTATTCCATTATAATAATTAGTTATGAGTCAGTTGAAGAGTTTTCCTAAAAAGATACTTGCTGTTGCACAAGGTTATTGTCACGAAGTTCCTTCGTTGACTAAAACCTATCATTTTATAAACGATATCATTAATTTTCTTTTTCCCATTCGTACGGACAAGAATATAAGTTTAATACAAATTGAAGCGAAATGGGAAGATCTGCAAAAACAATTTAAGGAGCTGTTAACTCCTCTCAGTCCTCTGCTGAAAAAGGAAGTAAATATTTTGTCGGATGAATTTTTTGAACATATTCCCTCTATTCATGACAAGATGCTGAAGGATGCCGAGGCATTTCTGAAGTTTGACCCTGCCGCAAAGAGTCCGGAAGAAGTAATATTGTGTTATCCGGGATATTATGCCATCACTATTTACAGGTTGTCGCATGTACTTTATCGTATGGAAATTCCGGTTCTGCCCAGGGTTATTTCGGAGTATGCCCATGCCAAAACAGGTATCGATATTCATCCCGGTGCTTCCATCGGTAATCATTTTTTTATTGACCATGGTACAGGCATTGTCATTGGCGAAACGGCCATTATTGGTAATAAAGTAAAGATTTATCAGGGAGTTACACTTGGCGCTCTTTATGTAGGCAAGGAATTAGCCAATAAAAAACGGCATCCTACGATAGAGGACAATGTCATTATCTATGCCGGAAGTACCATCCTGGGCGGCGAAACTGTGATTGGACACGACACGGTGGTAGGTGGTAATTCCTGGATTACCGAGAGCGTTCAACCATTTTCAGTGGTTTATTTTAAGCCATCGGTAGTTATCCGTGATTCGAAGAAATTTGTAGAACCTATTAATTTTGTGATATAACCAAATATGAAAATCAATAACATTTTAGAAAGTATTGGCAATACGCCACATTTGAGAATAAATCAATTGTTCCCTAAGGATTATGAAGTTTGGGTAAAGCTTGAACGCAGTAATCCGGGAGGCAGTATCAAGGATCGTATTGCACTTGCAATGATTGAAGACGCCGAAAAGAAGGGAATTTTGAAGAAGGATTCGGTGATTATTGAGCCGACATCAGGCAACACGGGTATTGGTCTGGCTATGGTAGCTGCCGTAAAAGGATACAAACTTATCCTGGTGATGCCCGAATCATTCAGTATTGAGCGTCGCAAACTGATGGCAGCTTATGGTGCAACCTTTGAATTAACACCGCGTGAGAAAGGCATGAAAGGTGCGGTAGACAAAGCTGCCGAAATGGTAAACAATATCCCTAATGCCTGGACTCCTT
>DATBXH010001060.1:0-14435 GCA_036514375.1 Bacteroidales bacterium
ATGCCCTGTACCGAAACAAACGGTTTTGTGCCCGATCTTCCAGCGCAGAAGCCTGACCTGATTTTTCTCTGTTTTCCTAACAACCCGACCGGAACGGTTGCTACCAAAGAGATACTTAAGAAGTGGGTTGACTATGCCATGGCCAATAAATGTGTCATTCTTTACGATGCAGCCTATGAAGCATACATTACTGATAGCAGTATTCCGCATTCCATATATGAAATTGAAGGAGCTAAAAAGGTAGCTATTGAATTTCGCAGCTTTTCTAAAACTGCAGGATTCACCGGTACCCGTTGTGCATTTACGGTGATCCCTTCGGAACTGGTTGCTTACGATAGTAAAGGTCAGGCTCATCCTGTCAAGCCTTTGTGGATGCGACGCCATACTACCAAGTTTAACGGAGTTTCCTATCCGGTGCAAAAAGCAGCGGCTGCCATCTATACTGGGCAGGGTAAAAAAGAGGTGAAAGAAGTTATTAATTATTACCTGGAAAATGCCAAAATCATGACGAAAAGTCTTACGGAGGCAGGATTTAAAGTTTTTGGCGGGGTGAATGCACCTTATGTGTGGGTGAAGACTAAGAATGGGATGAAATCCTGGGAGTTCTTCGATAAACTGCTGCACGAGGCCAATGTGGTTGGCACACCTGGTTCAGGTTTTGGTCCCTCGGGCGAAGGCTATTTCCGTTTCTCTGCTTTTGCTGATAGAGTTAATGTAATTGAAGCGATGGACCGGATCAAAAATTTAAAGTTCTGAATAAATCTTAAATTTTCTTCTCATTACTTTCTTTCAAAAAAGACCAAACCCGACTGGTTTAATATCAAATCAGTCGGGTTTGAAACCAAATCGGGCGTGTTTGAACTTTCTGAATTCAGGAATTGAAATAAATACAGAAAAATTATTTTTTACCTATCTGTAGAATTAATTAATCCTGCACTTTCACTGCACCAGGATTCAGGATCTTGCTGAAGGCATCGGCCATTTCTTCGTTATCAGCAATAATTTGTAATGTATCATTCTCCTCCAAGACAAAATTACCATCATGGATGAGGTAATTATTACCACGTCTTATCCAGGTAATGATAACCCCTGATGGAAGATGAAGATCAACAATTTTCCTGCCGATAGAAGACGCTCCGTTTAACAACGAAATTTCACGTTTCACGGCTTTTGCCGTTAGTACCTGTTCCTTATCCAGTTCCGATTTGCGTTTGGCATCAATCGGTACCACTACATTCAGCCATTTAGCAATATACGAAAAGGTAGTTCCCTGGATCAACACAGAGGTTACAGAGATAAAAAAGACGAGGTTGAAAACAAGATCGGCAACAGGCACTTTATATGATTTCACATAAATGGCAAGGATAATCGGCACGGATCCTCTCAATCCTACCAGAGAAATAAATAATTTGGATCGATTGTTTATCCGGAAAGGAAGCATTGCCAGATAAACAGCTATGGGACGGGCAATAAATATAAGGCAAAAAGAAAGCACAAGTCCCATGCCTACTAAAGGAAACAATCGTGAAGGAAATACCAATAATCCAAGGGTCAAGAACATAATTGTCTGCATAAACCAAGCTTGTCCGTCGAAATGTTTTGTCAAACTTCTTTTATGAATAAACTCTTTATTTCCAAGAATAACAGCAGCCAGATAAACAGCCAGAAAGCTATTGCCACCAATATATTCGGAAAATGAAAAGGTAAAAAGCACAAGTGCAAGCAGAAGAACAGAATACAAACCTTCAAACTCAAGTTGGACCCAGTTTATCATTTTTTGCATCAGATATCCCATGGCAATACCGATAAGGGTACCTAAGAGCATCTGCCGGATAAACAATAGTACGGTATCATACCATGCGCCTATCTTAAGCGTAAGGAACGATGCAAAAAGAATGGTGAGAAAAAAGGTCATGGGGTCGTTACTGCCACTCTCAAATTCAAGGATAAAACGAAGATTTCCTTTTAGCCCAAGCTTTTTGGTCTTTAAGATAGAGAAGACTGCAGCAGCATCAGTCGAGGATACGATGGAACCAATCAATAATCCTTCCGGAAGAGAGAATCCAAAAGCGAAATGAGCAATTAATCCAATGACCATGGCAGTAACAATGACTCCTATGGTAGACAAAGCAATGCCCTGCCACAACACCTGACGAATATTTGTAAACTTTGTATCCAGGCCGCCGGAGAAAAGAATAATGCATAAAGCAATACCACCGATGAACTTTGAAATTTTAGGATCGTCAAAATAAATGCCACCGATCCCTTCGGATCCAGCCAGCATGCCTAGCCCGATAAACAATAGAACAATAGGAATCCCAAATTTTGATATTCTGGTGGAAATAATTGCAAGCAGTAGTAAAATGGAACTGATTAGGATAATATTATCTAAGGAAAATATCATGTTAACTTTGATCGAATTAGCTATACAAAACTAGCAAAATATGAATTCCGGTCGGTAAGATTTGTTTACATCAATCCGATCTTGGTTAAGATTTTAAAATGCTTGGTACAATTTTAACCTTCTTCAAACACACTTTGCAGAACCGGCAACGATTTAACATTTGTAAGTCCGCCTAAATGAAGATTATAAAATTCGATAATGAATTTTAATAACGAATTTCGGATTTGATGGTTCATATGTAAGGTTTCAAGTTCCTCGAAGGAAAGGTTTAGTAACCGGCTCATCCAGGAACTTAATACTTTGTCGGAATTGAGTGATTGTGAAGTTAATGCCGAAAAGAATTTACCATTCACAGGGTCAAATATGCAATCTATTTCAGAATAGTTGTTTACGGGGTAAAATCCAAGGTATTTGGTAAGATTGATAAGAAAAACCAGATGAAAATTTGCTACACCAGTGTCGTTAATATCCAGCAATTGAATGGTGTGGTACAAATAATCGAATAAAGGAGGATTGGGTTCTTCCTCTTTCAGTGTTTTGTGAAGGACTTCGCTAAGGAATAGGGATATTGCGCTTTTAGTAATATCAAACGGGATGGAATGGAACGGTGTGTTAAAACTTATTTCTTTTATTCGTTGTAATTCTCTTTTGGGGTTAATATCGACTTCAAGATCCAGAATGGTGAGTGGTTGAAAAAAAGTAGCATGGAATTTTGATTTTTTCTTATATACACCCTGAACTAAAAAGGATTTTCGCCCAAGAGCTTCTGTATAAATAGTTACTACAAGGCTGGTATCGCCGTATTTCAAGTGGTTAAGAACGATGGCTTTGGTTTTGTAAAACATTATATCAGCACTACTGAGAGGACCAGGAAATTATTGTTTCGGCTGTGTAGCAAATTTAAATTTATTGTGTGCAAATTAATTAGCAATCTCTATGTAAGTATTCCTTTCTAACCTTCCTGATCAAACAGCTCGGGAATAAACCTTTGCTTTCACCAAGGACTTAACCGTATCAATAATCCCCTGTACATCGTAACCACATTCCTTATACAACTGGGTTTGTGTCCCATGATCGATGAACTTATCCGGAACACCTAGCCGTTTTACTTGGGCATTGTAACCATTGTCTGCCATAAATTCAAGTACCGCACTGCCCAGACCTCCGTTGATTGTGCCATCCTCAATGGTTAGAATGATTTTAAATTTTCTGAATATATGATGTAGCAACTCTGTATCCAAAGGTTTTAAGAACCGCATGTCGACGTGAGATGCTTCTATTCCCTCTTTTGAGAGAGTTTTACGAGCTTCTTCGGCAAAGTTACCTACAGTGCCTAACGTTACGATAGCGAGATCCGAGCCTTCTTTTAACAACCGTCCTTTCCCAATCGGCAGCAATTGAAATGGTTTGTGCCAGTCAGTCATTACACCCGGACCCTTGGGATAGCGGATCACAAAAGTCCCATAATTTTCCACCTGTGAGGTATACATCAGGTTTCGCAATTCTTCCTCATCCATCGGTGCCGAAACTGTCAAGTTTGGTATACATCGCATGTAAGCCAGATCATACACTCCATGATGTGTTGCTCCGTCCTCACCAACCAGACCGGCCCGATCGAGACAAAATACGACCTGAAGTTTTTGAAGGGCAGTATCGTGTATTACCTGATCGAATGCACGTTGCATGAACGACGAATAGATATTGCAGAACGGAATCATCCCCTGCGCAGCTAATCCTGCCGAAAAAGTTACTGCATGTTGCTCGGCAATTCCTACATCAAATGAACGCTCCGGGAACCGATCGAAAAATAATCGTAAGGAAGAGCCACTAACCATGGCAGGTGTGATTCCAATTATTTTGGGGTTGGTTTCTCCAAGTTCCACAAGTGTCTGCCCAAATACATCCTGATACTTGGGAGGATGAGGTGCATCGGTGACAATTTTAATTATTTCACCTGTATCTTTATTAAACAAGCCAGGCGCGTGAAATGTAGTCTGATTTTCTTCAGCGTATTTATAACCTTTTCCTTTCGTAGTAATGACATGCAAAAGTTTTGGACCGGGAATATTCTTCAGATCGGCTAAAACCTTTGCCAGATGCATTACATCATGGCCATCAACAGGTCCAAAGTAACGGAAGTTAAGGGATTCAAATAAATTACTGTGCCTTAAAAGTGCTGATTTTAATGCACTTTCCAGTTTCTGGACTGCACTCCGGGTTGGGCCCATTTTCCCAAGAATATTCCAAACATCAGTTTTAACTTTATTATAGGTTTTGGAGGTAGTTATATCGAGTAAATATTCTTTAAGAGCTCCCACATTGGGATCGATGGCCATATTGTTGTCATTTAACACAACCAGTAAATCTGCCTTTGAGAAGCCAGCATTGTTCATCCCTTCGAAGGCAATTCCACCTGTAAGCGATCCATCACCAATAACAGCAACTACTTTCCGGTTTGTTTCTCCTTTCAACTGCGATGCAATGGCAATGCCCAAAGCTGCCGAAATAGAGGTAGACGAGTGCCCGACGCCAAAAGCATCGTATTCACTTTCGCTCATTCTGGGGAAACCACTAATCCCTTTGTATTTCCTATTGGTGTGAAAAACATCCTTGCGGCCGGTAAGGATCTTGTGCCCATATGCCTGATGTCCGACATCCCAAACAATCTGATCGTAAGGCGTATTGTAAATATAGTGCAAAGCTACAGTAAGTTCAACGACTCCCAGGCTGGCTCCCAAATGCCCTGAATTATTGCTAACGATATCAATAATAAACTGGCGAAGCTCTTCACTTAACATAATCAATTCTTCCGGGCTCAGTTTTTTTAAATCTCCCGGACTTTTGATCTGATCCAATAAACTTTTCTTCTGTTCGTCCATCACTATAGAAATCAGTTACTACAAGCACTTTGAAGGGCAAATTTAGAAATTTATTTCCAAAACCCTGTTTTGTTTTGATGAGTGTTGTTAATATCTTTGAAAAATTGAAAAATCTCTTTTTCACCAGGGTTTAATACTCTTTAAATTCACAATCAACTATGCATAAAAAATTTTACCTTATTTTACTCCTGATTGGCGGAGTATCTTGTGTTCCAATTTCAAAATTTAATGAACTGAAAAAGAAATCGGATGCCTGTACAGAGGAGAATTCTAAAAATAAGGCTGAACTTGAACAACTTCAGGTTTCAAATACGGAGTTAAAGTCGCAGTTGGACTTACTCTCTAAAGATAGAAACAACCTGATTCAGGATACGTTGGCTCAGTACCAGTTGATGAAACAGCTTCAGTTGGATAACAATAAACTGGAACAACAGTACCACGATTTGCAGGTTGCCCAGGAAAATTTGACAAGAGGCAATGCCAGGGAAACCACAAAGCTACTTTCGCAACTACAATCCACGCAGGAAGATTTACAAAAGCGTGAGGACCAGTTACGCAGAGCACAATGGACTCTCGATGAAAAAAGAAAAAATCTTGATTCTTTGACTTTTGAGCTCGATCAAAAGAACAAGCACATGAAAGAACTGGAGGGGGTCTTAAACAGGAAGGATTCTGTGGTAAAAGCACTTAAAGCCAAAGTTTCCGATGCTTTGCTTGGTTTTGAAAATAATGGCCTTACGGTTAGGACCCGGAACGGAAAAGTATATGTCTCGCTGGAGGATAAGTTGCTTTTTAAATCGGGGAGTTATGAGGTTAATCAATCAGGTGTTAATGCCTTGAAGAAACTGGCGAAGGTATTGGAGCAGAATCAGGATATAAATGTTATGATCGAAGGCCACACTGATGACGTGCCTTATCGTCCCGAAGGACCACTAAAAGATAACTGGGATTTAAGTGTAAAAAGGGCTACGACTGTTGTCCGTATCCTGCTTGAAGGTACCAATATTGACCCCAAACGTTTGACAGCTGCCGGACGGAGTCAATATGCACCAATTGATAAAGGAAAAACCACGGAGGCGAGACAAAAAAACCGCAGGACTGAAATTATCCTAACACCTAAACTGGATGAACTTTTTAAGATATTAAATACGGATTGATATTTAAGAATTAAGCCAAAGGACACTTCTAAAAAGATGTCTTTGAAGAAATATTGATGAATTTTAGCCAATGTCGGGAAACAAAAAGCACGCTTCTTAAGAAAGCGTGCTTTAGTTATACTGTCATAATTTCATTTTCTTTCTTACCCAGGATGTCATCTACCTTTTTGTAATAATTTTCGGTCATTTTCTCAACCTTTTCAGTAGCATTTTTCTCAGAATCTTCCGGAAGCCCCTCTTTTTGTAATCTTTTTAATTCTTCAATTACCTCCCGACGAGCGTTGCGGATACTAACCTTGGCATTTTCTCCTTCGTGCCGAACAGTTTTCACAAGCTGTTTACGACGTTCCTCGGTAAGCGGGGGAAGGTTCAGACGTACAACATCTCCATTATTCATAGGAGTAACCCCAATATTGGCTGCAAGAATAGCTTTTTCGATTTCTCCGATTATTTTTTTCTCCCAAGGTTGAATAACAATGGACTTGGCATCGGGTGTATTAATATTAGCAACCTGTGCAAGCGGAGTACTTGTTCCATAATAGTCAACATGAATGCCATCAAGCATTTGTGGAGATGCCTTTCCGGCACGCATTTTAACAAGCTCGGACGCGAGGTGATTAACGGCTTTTTCCATCTTATCCTTGGCGTCTTCAAGATATAGTTGAACTTCTTCTTCCATCGGATTGAAAGTTTTTAGTTTATGTAGTGTTTTTTGCGAAACAAATATAACAAGAAAATTTAAAAGAGCAGTAAAACAGATATAGTAGGGGTTGTATCCACTGTTAATGCAGACTTGCGCTTTTAATTGCTATAAATTTTGTTATTTTATTTTTACCAGTGTGCCAATCTTTTCACCAAGGAGTAATTTTTTGAGGTTTCCTTGTGTGTTCATATCAAAAACAATAATTGGAAGATTGTTCTCCTTACACATGGTAAACGAAGTGAGATCCATTACGTTAAGGCCTCGATTATAAGCTTCGTCAAAGGTAATTTCATCGAATTTTGTAGCAGTTTTATCTTTTTCAGGGTCGGCTGTATAAACACCATCAACGCGGGTTCCTTTCAAAAGAACTTCAGCTTCCATTTCAACAGCGCGTAAAGCAGACGCAGTATCTGTTGTAAAATAAGGGTTTCCGGTACCAAAGGTAAAGATTACAATTTCGTCATGGGCAAATGCGTCCTGGACTTTTTGTTTGCTATACCGCTCTCCAACCGGTTCCATCGCAATGGCGGTTAATAGTTTTGCTTTAGTTCCAATACTCTCTAAAGCAGATTGGATGGCCAATCCATTAATAACAGTAGCCAACATTCCCATATAATCGCCTTTTACCCTGTCGAACCCGGCATTTACACCTTTTAATCCACGGAAGATATTCCCTCCTCCAATGACGATTCCAATTTTAACACCAAGATCAGCCGCTTCTTTTATCTGTTTTACATATTCTATCAATCGGGGTGTATCAATGCCATAGGGTGTATCGGCCATCAGTGCCTCACCGCTGAGTTTAAGAAGAATTCGTTTGTATTTTATCATAATGAACTTTTTATTTCGCCATAGTGATATGGAAAATTAAAAAAAAAACCTGTAACAAAGTAATTTCAAAAAAAAAGAGAGCTATTGGCTCTCTTTTTCTATCTATGATTTAATTTTTATGCATTCAAGGTGTAACGAATAAAACCTGTTACTTTTAAATCTTTATCGGCATTCTTCAGGTATTGACCAACGGTCATTTTAGAATCTTTAATGAATTCCTGATTCACCAGGGTGTTTTCTTTGAAGAATTTTTCAAGACGTCCTTCAGCGATCTTTTCAATGATATTGGCAGGTTTTCCTTCGTTTTTTTTGTCCAAGCGAGTTTGCTCCATGGCAATTTCCTTTTCCTTGGTAACAACATCATCAGGAACCACATCCTTATCGACAGCAACGGGGTTCATAGCTGCAACCTGCATGGCAATATCCTTTCCTACCTGGACATCATTCAATTTTTTACTGAATCCGACAAGCGTAGCAAGTTTATTACCTGGGTGAATATAAGCTACTACCTGAGCAGCTTCAATTTTCTGATATACGATTAAGTCTATTTTTTCACCAATAACCCCTACTTTTTCCATCACAGCATCGGCAACAGTCAGGTTACCAAGGCTGAGACCTTTTAGAGCTGCAATATCAGCGGGTTTTTGAGCAACAGCCAAATCATTTATGGATGTAGCAAACTGAACAAATGCTTCGTTTTTAGCGACAAAGTCCGTTTCAGAACAAACTACAGTTAATGCACCAAAACCACTATCAGCAGAAACTTTAGAAAGTACAACACCCTCTGTAGCTTCGCGATCAGCACGTTTAGAAGCAACCAATTGACCTTTTTTGCGGATGATTTCCTTGGCTTTTTCGTAATCCCCATTAGCTTCTTCCAAAGCCTTTTTGCAATCCATCATACCCGCACCGGTCATTTGACGGAGTTTATTTATTTCAGCAGCAGTAATTGCCATTCTAATACCTATTTAAGAATTATTCTTCTACGTTTTTAACTTTTTTGGTAACTTTCTTGGCCACACCCTTGTCGATTTTTGCTTTAGGGAGTGTAAGGTCTTCCTCGTCAGCTACTGTAACGTCGGATTTCGTGCGACCTTTATCACCCTTCCTGGCTTTTGCTTTTGCACCTTCGGGTTTGTCACCTTCTTCCTTTTCACGTTCAACCTTACGTTCGCCAAGTCCTTCCTGAATGGCAGTTGCAATTACATCAACAATCAAAGCAATTGAATTTGATGCATCGTCATTGGCTGGGATTGGAAAATCAACAATATTCGGATCTGAATTGGTATCAACCATACCAAATACAGGGATGTTAAGTCTTCTGGCTTCTCTTACAGCAATGTGTTCTTTAGTTACGTCAACTACAAACAAAGCTGCAGGAAGGCGGGTTAAATCTGAAATACTTCCCAGGTTCTTTTCCAGCTTGGCACGTTGACGACCAATCTGTAATTTCTCACGTTTCGAAAGATTATCAAAAGTACCGTCTGTTGACATTTTATCGATAGACGACATCTTTTTTACTGCTTTACGAATAGTGGGAAAGTTTGTAAGCATACCGCCCGGCCAGCGTTCTGTTACATAAGGCATACTAATTGCCTGGATACGTTCAGCAACAATATCTTTAGCTTGTTTTTTGGTGGCAACAAATAAAACCTTACGGCCGGATTTTGCGATTTGTTTAAGTGCTAAGGCAGCTTCTTCGAGTTTTGCCTGTGTTTTATGAAGATCGATGATGTGGATGCCATTTTTCTCCATAAAAATATAAGGAGCCATGGCTGGATTCCATTTTCTGCGGAGATGCCCAAAATGCACTCCTGCTTCCAATAATTGGTCTACTGAAACTCTTGACATTTAATAATATTTAATTGTTTACATTCTATTCAATCAATCACCAGGTAGCTACGGAATTCCGTAAGTCCCAGCAATTTAGATACTAAACAAACGTAATAATGACGATTAACGCTTGCTGAACTGGAATCTCTTGCGAGCTTTTGGACGACCCGGTTTCTTACGCTCAACTTCACGTGGATCACGGGTTGTGAAACCGGCTTCTTTTAATTTAGGCTTACTTGCCTCATCAACTTTGATTAAAGCGCGGGTAATTCCTAAGCGTAAAGCTTCAGCTTGTCCTTTCACGCCTCCGCCATCAAGGTTAACTTTGATATCGTATTTCTGGGCGATTTCAAGCAATTGTAAAGGTTGCTCAACGATATATAGAAGAACCTGGCTTGGGAAATATTCTTTATAGTCTCTGTTATTCACAATGATGTTTCCTTTTCCGGGGGCAAGGTAAACGCGTGCAACAGCAGCTTTTCTTCTTCCTATCGCATTAATTACTTCCATACGAACTATTTGATTGTATTAATGTTAAATTCTTTTGGTTGTTGTGCAGCATGTGGGTGTTCTGCTCCAACATATACATACAGGTTGCCATAAATAGCATCGCCCAAACGATTTTTGGGTAACATACCACGTACAGCTTTTTCAACCAAAGCAATCGGATGTTTTGTCATCAATTCCCTGGCACTTTGAATACGTTGTCCTCCAGGATAACCGGTGTACCTGATATATTCTTTATCATCCCATTTTTTTCCGGTTAACCGGATTTTATCTGCGTTGATAACAATCACGTTGTCACCACAGTCGACATGAGTAGTAAAACTAGGTTTGTGTTTTCCTCTCAAAATCTGAGCGACTTTAGACGAGAACCTTCCCAATGTCTGGTTGGTTGCATCAACCACTAACCACTCTTTATTCACGGTTGCCTTGTTGGCCGAAACCGTTTTGTAACTCAAAGTGTCCACCTATCTAAGTTTTTAATTAATATGCAAATACGAAATAATCTCCCATAAAATGGACTGCAAAAATACAATTAATTTTGTTTTTTCAGCAAAATTCCCAAAAATTCTTTTGTTCAGTCATGGAAAAACAGGGCACAAAATTATACCATTTTCAGAATTTTATCCACCTTTGAGGATGAAATTTACAGGTAGTGGTGAAAATCAATAACGAAAAGTAATTGACGGGATATGTTTTCTGAGCAACTTCATAAATCGGTTTATTTCGGGGCGCTGATTCTTTTGGCGGTATCACTCCCTTTTTCTGTATTTACACTTAGTGTGGCTCAAATTGTTCTGTTGGTGAATTGGATTCTGGAAGGACGATTCAGACAAAAATGGGAACTGATTATTAAACAGCCATCGCTTTGGATGATAGGAATCTTTTACCTGGTACATATTTTATGGATGATCAATACATCTAATATTGCCTGGGGACTTCATGAACTAAAAATCAATCTTCCTTTATTGGTCATTCCTTTGGTGATAGCAACTTCATCTCCTCTCGGAAAGGATCAGCTCAAAATAATTCTGAGTTCCTTTGTGGTTGCTGTTTTAGTTTTCTCATTGTATAGCGGTTACCTGATTTTTGGGTTCGATGGTAAGCCGTTTCATACAATGGAGGAACTCTCGCCTATTATATGGCACATTCGGTGGGCACTAATGGCAGATGTAGCCGTCTTTCTCATCGCCTGGCTACTTTTGAATGTAAATATTACCCTGGTAAGGATATTTTACGTTACAGCAGGCCTCTGGCTTATTGTTTATTTATTTCTTTTCAAATCACTTACCGGAATTGTTGTCCTGGTTGTAACAGCCGCTATCATGCTTTTGTGGTTTGCTTTACGACAGAAACAACTTATGTTGAAGTGGTTTACAATAACTGGGTTTTTAACGCTGGTTTTGGTAATTGCAACCTACTTAACCCATGCATATGCTAGATTTAGTGCGTTTGAGAAAATAGACTTTACCAAACTGGATAAATATACTGCACAAGGAAATCCATATTGGAACGATACCACGAGGACATATGTCGAAAACGGCCATTATGAGTTCATTTATATTTGCGACAAGGAATTACGGGAATCCTGGAAACAACGCAGTAAAATGGATCTTGATGGTAAAACAAAAGATGGAGGTGAATTGAAGTATGCCCTTGTCCGATACCTTACCTCAAAAGGTTTACGTAAAGATGCGCAAGGAGTTGATCAATTGACGGACAGGGAAATCAGATACATTGAAGCGGGAAAAACAAATTATATAGATACCAATAAATATGCATTGTATCCCAGGCTATACATTTCCATGCTTGAATTATATCAATATACGCATGGAGCCAACCCTACAGGATATTCTTTATCGCAGCGAATCGAATACCTGAAAACTTCTTTCCATATTATTAAGGATAATTTTTGGTTTGGTATCGGAACCGGAGATGTGCCAAATGCTTTTGAACGACAATATATAATCGATAAATCGCAATTAGCTAAGAATAGTCAATGGTGGGCAACCAACCAGTTAGTAACTTTTTTTGTTAATTTTGGTCTTATCGGGTTTCTCATTACGTTATTCAGCCTGCTTTCACCTCCTTATTTTGAGAGGAAATACTCGAATTACCTCTTTCTTATCATCTTCATTATCGGATTCCTCTCATTCCTGGATGAAGATACTTTCGAAACCCACCCCGGAATTTCAATGTTTGCATTTTTCTATTCATTATTCTTGTATTATAAAGATGAAAAAACTTGATGCAGCCTTTTTCTGCAGGGATGTTTTAGAGGTGGCTCCTGATCTCATTGGGAAAGTACTTGTCCGCCGGTTTACAGATGGAACTGTGGAACACTATAAAATTACCGAAACCGAAGCATATCGTGGAGAAGAGGATCTGGCCTGCCACGCCAGCAAAGGCCGCACACCACGAACCGAAGTCATGTATCACAAAGGAGGGAAAGTTTATGTTTATCTGATTTATGGTATGTATCAGATGCTGAATTTTGTGACTGCCGGTGAAAATAACCCTCAGGCTGTCTTAATTAGAGGTATTGAAGGATTTGAGGGACCGGGGAAACTGACCAAACACCTTCAAATTGATAAAAGTTTTTACGGTGAAGACCTTGCGAAGTCGGAAAGACTTTGGGTTGAAAACGACGGTATACTTCCAGGGTACGTTACCGGCAAACGCGTTGGCATTGATTACGCTGGCCCCTGGAAAGAAAAACTCTGGAGGTTTACTTTATCTTCGAAATAAAGAAGTTCCCATCAAAAATGATATGAACTCCATAGTTGTAGTCTGTATTACCGGATTTTAGATCAGTGTAGGTTTCGGTGTAAGCGGCAAGAAAAATTCCTCTTTGTATCATTTTGGTAAAAGCGAATTTTGCCATCAGTAAATTTCGGATAGGGTATAAAATACCTATATTAGGTGTTAATGCCGAATGAAAAAGTTCTTCACCTTTGGGCGCAATAAACCTGTCGCCATAAAAATAGCCTGATTGTAACATGAAACTGCCAAACTTTATCCCTGCCTTCGGATACAAGCCGTATCCGTGTTTGTATGCCTGAAGTTTTTGAGGCGATAAGTCGTTGTAGCCCATTGCCCAGAACTCAAGATCAATTCCTTTTAATCTACTTTCTTCCGTTTGCCATGATGCTTTTATTCCGCCGGCGTAATCCGCCAGGGTTTGAATAGGCTTGTCTACAGAAAGGCTTTGGCCTCCGTGATGACTAATCAGTGATTGCAGAGGTATGGAAAGGGTAAAATCTTTATTTTCGGATGTTAACTTCCAGGTTGTGCTGGTACCCACCGTCAATTCTTCCTGGAAAGGATCACCACGAAAAATAAACTGCTCCCATTGAAGCCAAATATCCGTTTTAATGCTGGCTGTATTAAAAAGAAACTGGAGCCCATTTTCTACAGGGTTCATAAAGTCCTGTTCCCATCTGTACAGGGGCTCAATTAATCCGTGTGCCGTACCTCCGTAAATTGACCCCATTACCATTTGAAATGCTGCCGATGGCTGATATTGAAAACGAAATACAGGTTCTATATCTGAATATCCGTTTCTTCCCGAGTATTTCAGAAAACTTCCTCCTGCCTCAAACCGGGTTGTTTTTCCGGGGTAATAAACAATTGATGGTTCAATAACATACCCAAGCAAGGTATAACCTTCATTTAACGGATTAAAGTATTCATTGTTTTTCAGAAAGTTTTTATCCAAAATATGAATATAAAGTTTTTGGCTGTCTGATTCGTTAAAAAATACTTGTTGATTTGGATTTACGGGAATTTGCGCCAGTGTTATATGGCCAAACATAAAAATTAATGAACAAAGGAAGCTAAATCGCATCATTCTGTTGATTTTAATTTTTTTTAACATTTCGTTTGAACAAAATATCAGACTTTCGCGTCTGCGAATTAACAAAATTTATAGTACTTTGTTGCCTTATTTATGGTCATAAAACTAAACAAAATCCGTTTAGAATCATCTTCATGAAAAAATTTAAATTAATTAACAACCTCGCTGGGTGGATAGTTTTTGCAATTGCAGTAACTACTTATATTCTCACCTGTGAGCCGACCGCCAGTTTTTGGGACTGTGGCGAATTTATTTCGTGTGGGTATAA
>DATBXH010001061.1:0-3026 GCA_036514375.1 Bacteroidales bacterium
CCCGCCGAGAAGTCTGCATAAATTTTTGATTGATCAGGGATAACTTCCTGAACAGTTGTTGTTTGATATGGGCTCTGGTCTCCAAGGGTAACTCCGGAGCCATTTACTTTTTTTTGTACCAGACTAGCCTGAAACCCCAAATTAGCGGTAATATCATAAGTAAATTCAATAGGATGGCTATATATTAAATCAAAAGCTGTTTTCGTGAAAACTCCTCCTGCCTGATTGTCCTTAGTGATACCAAGACCCAAACCACCATCAAGCGCATCGACATATTGATCAAAAGAGGCATAATAACTTACATAGGCATTACCAATACCTGGCCATTGGTTTCGATATCCCCCTATTAATCTGGGATATGGTGTATTACCTGCAAAGGCAGGATTAAAATATAACTGATTAAACATAAATTGGGAGAATATAGGATCCTGCGAATGAAGTTCGCTGAAACATCCAGTTCCTAATATTAAAGCTAATACTAGAGCTACTCTGAGGTGATATAAGCAATTTTTACGGAGCAACCTTCAATAAATTAGTGAAATGCAATGCAAGTATATAGAATAATCAATAAATTGAGAAATTACCAGGTGTATTTTATCATAAAAAGTAACGAAAAAATTGCACAATTATTATTTGTTGTTTACCACAGAACAACAATAAATTTATATTTGTTGTCGTTTCTCTTATACTTATGCTACATCTATATTATGTATAAAGTACAATCCGTGAAGTATTCGATAATTACAACGGTTGTGTTGGTGGTATTTTCTTCAATTAATTTATCAGGACAATCTACGAACCTTTCTGGCGAGATTAAATGGGGAAGCAATACTAAAATAGTTGATTCTCAAACTAGTAATGAAATCTCCATTCTTTATTTTGAAGGTGCTGTTTACAACAATCCAATAAATCATTTGCCTTACTATCAGGATAAAGTACAATTAAGTAGTGCGGATGAGCAGGTGTCTGTGGCCTTTAATAATGTTTATTTTGAGGAACTAACGGTAACTGACTCTACGTTATTATCATCCTTCAGGAATATAAAAGATACCATTATAATTCATTATTCTGTTGCTAGTGAAAGGAAAATACCATATCTTATTTATTCCTTTATTCCGCTGAGAAAAAATCATGTTACTGGTAAAATTGAGAGACTTAAATTATTCTCGCTTAGAATCACTAAATCAGGAAGTCTCCGGGAATTGAAATCCTCTGCGGCGGCTTTGCGTTTTGTTGATCAGTCTGTTCTTTCCTCGGGCGACTGGTATAAATTTTTTGTAACAAAAAGCGGAGTCTATAAGATTTCATATAATGATCTAAAGAATTTGGGTTTAACGAATCCGGGGAATGTCAGGATCTATGGGAATGGTGGCAGGATGCTTCCCGAAGTTTATTCTGGGAATGCCCCTGATGATCTGAAAGAAATCCCCATCATGATGGTAACTGGAAGTGATGGGATATTTAATGATGGTGACTATATTTTATTTTATGCCGAAGGTCCTGTTACATGGAGTTTCAACAAGACTCAAAATACCTATATTGCTCAAAAGAATGAATTTATTGGTGACGAAAATAGTAATACCAGCCGGGTATCTTATTTTATAACTTCTAAGCCCGGAGGTGCTAGAATTCAGGCTGATACTGCGGTCATCAGTAATCCATCATTACAAGTGAATACTTTTGATGGTTTAGGTTACCATGAAGAAAATATGTATAACCTTTTGCAATCCGGGCAGACATGGATAGGTGAAGCATTTGATACACAGACCACATATAGTTTTTCATTTTCATTCCCAAACCTGGTCACAAGTGAGCCGGTTTCTCTGGAATCGGGTGTTTGGGCCAGGGCTGATGTTTTTAGTTACTTTACGTTTATTCAAAATAGCCAGGCATTCGGAGCTGTTGGAGTATCGCCAGTTAATTTAAATAATAGTCTTACAGTATATGCTCAGCCGGCAACTTATATGGGAAGTTTTAATGCGTCTTCGGATAATGTAACACTTCAGATGAGTTATGATAAAGGAAGCGATGGTTCAGGAACCGGATGGTTGGGTTATATTAAGATGATAGCACGGGAGAGACTGTCTTTCTATTCTCCACAGTTCACTTTTCAAGATTCCAGGTCAATCGGAGCAGGAAATACAGCTTTATTCAGTATTTCTAATGCTCCTGACAATATAATGGTATGGGATGTTTCCGATTTGAATCATGTAAAGCAAATGTCAGGTTCGGTTCAAAATAATGTGTTTGCATTTAAAGCAAGGACTGACAGTTTGAGAGAGTTTGTTGCATTTGACCTAAAAAACGGGTTGTATACACCGGAATTTGTTACAGAAAATAATGGTAAGATAGATAACCAGAATTTGCATAGTTTGAAATATGCAGATATGGTGATAATCAGTCACCCTGATTTTATGGAACAGGCACAGAGGCTTGCAAATTTGCACTTCCAGAAGGAAGGATTGATGTCTATTATTGTTACACCTGATCAGATTTATAATGAGTTCTCGTCCGGTATGCCTCATCCTGCGGCTATAAGAAATTTTATGAAGATGTTTTACGATAGGGCATCATCACCTGATGAAGTACCTAAATATTTATTGTTGTTTGGAGATGGCTCTTATGACAACCGATTTCCCTACACCAAAGGCTCTTCCAATTCAAATTTTATTGTTACCTATGAAGGAATTAATTCCCTTGATCCAACCAATACATTTGTTTCGGATGATTATTTTGGATTACTTGATGATAATGAGTCAATTGTTATGAATCCAAACTCTTCAAGTCCATATACCAATGGATTATTGGATATTGGTATAGGAAGAATACCTGTCGATTCATTAAGCCAGGCCAAACAGGTTGTAGATAAAATTGAAAAGTACATAAGTCATAAAAGTTTTGGTGACTGGAGGAATTCAATTTGTTTTGTCGCTGACGATGAAGATGACAATATACATATGGAACAAGCTGACGAACTTGCAACTTATGTAACTGATAATTACCCAACATTTAATATAGGGAAAATA
>DATBXH010001062.1:0-10137 GCA_036514375.1 Bacteroidales bacterium
GAATTATTGCTTGGCGTAGGAGGTATAAGAGCTTTAATTGCTTTGGGTATCGATTCCGATATTTTCCATTGTAACGAGGGCCATGCAGCATTTATTGGACTGGAAAGGCTTCATCTTTATATAAATCAGAAGAATTTAACATTCTCCGAAGCATTGGAGATTGTCCGTGCTTCTACCCTATTTACAACTCATACTCCCGTTCCGGCTGGTCACGATTCTTTCGAAGAAAATATGGTGCGCATGTACATGTCGCACTATCCGGATCGGTTGAACATTAATTGGACGCAATTTATGGGCTTGGGAAAGGTAAATCCGTATGATCCGAATGAACGTTTCTCAATGAGCATCCTGGCTGCCAACGTATCACAGGATTTAAACGGTGTTAGCCGGATTCATGGCCGCGTGAGCAAGGAAATTTTCAGCAAAATGTGGCCGGGTTATATAACCGAGGAACTTTACATCGATTACGTAACCAACGGAGTTCATTATCCTACATGGACTGCCAAAGAATGGCGGCAACTTTACGAAAATAAATTCGGAAAAGATTTTGTAAAGAACCAGTTAAAGAAGGAGATGTGGGAAAAAATTTATGAAGTACCGGATAAAGAGATTTGGCGTATCAGGAACAACCAACGTCGCAAATTGATCGAATTTATTAAGGACCGGATGCAGGATTCATGGATCAAACGTTACGAAAACCCGAAACATATTGTTGAAATTTCAGATAAACTCAACAAATATACTTTAACCATTGGCTTTGCCCGGCGTTTCGCGACATATAAAAGAGCACATCTTCTATTTAAGGATCTGGAAAGATTGTCTCGCATCCTAAATAATCCGGGTATGCCAGTCCAGTTTTTATTTGCCGGTAAAGCTCATCCTGCCGATAAAGCTGGTCAGGACCTGATTAAAATGATTGTTGAAATTTCGAGAAGACCAGAATTTATTGGCAAAATCCTATTTCTCCAGAACTACGACATGGAACTTGCCCGTCATTTGGTACAAGGCGTTGATGTTTGGCTTAATACACCAACAAGACCTTTGGAAGCATCGGGTACCAGTGGTGAAAAAGCAGTGATGAACGGAGTGCTCCATTTCAGTGTTCTTGACGGGTGGTGGGCTGAAGGTTATTACCCGGATGCAGGCTGGGCTCTACCTGAGGAAAACACATATGATAATAACGATTTTCAGGACGAACTGGATGCAGAATTGATTTATAGCCTCCTCGAAAATGAAGTTGCACCGCTTTTCTATTTCCGGGACGATGACGATATTCCCACAGGATGGGTTAAATACATCAAGAATTCCATTGCTAAGGTTGCCTCGAATTATACTACAACACGAATGCTTCGCGATTACCAGGTGAATCATTATAATAAGTTATATAAACGATCCAGATATCTGCAGGAAAATGATTTTGAAAAGGCTAAGGAAATATCATCCTGGAAGAAAAAAGTATTCCGCAGTTGGGAAAGTATCGAAGTAATCTCGGTTAAATCGCCTGATATTTCAAAAGAATCCATCGTTATCGGAAAAGATTATATCGGTGAAGTAATTCTTGACTTAAATGAGCTTTCGCCCGAGGACATTGGGGTTGAAGTTGTAATTGCCGAAATGATCACAGCTGAGAATCAGGTAAAGCTTGTTTACAAACAGGAGTTTAAATTAGTCGATTTAAAAGGCCGGATAGCCACCTACCACGTTGATATTAGACCCGTAAAAACCGGAGCATATGATTTAGGCATACGCATTTTTCCTAAAAATTCCGAATTACCTAACCGGCAAGATTTCAATTTTGTAAAATGGATTTAATGCAATGGTCTTAAAAAAAGGGATTGTTAAAATATAATGAACAATCCCTTTTCCTAAGGAAATTCGCATTTAGAAAATTTTAGCCACGAAGGGCGGACCCTTCAATTAGGATTGTTACTTCAATTTTGTATATTTATGCCGCTAATTACCTCCTAAAAGGATTGATGAATACGTCAAATTTAGAACTCAAAGAACACACCTTGACGCGGTTGAAGGAAGGAGATATGAACTCTTTTGAAGAGGTATTTACTATTTTTCAGCCAAAGTTACTGGCATTTGTCTATCGTTACTTAAAATCGAAAGAGGATTCCGAAGAAATTGTCCAGGAAGTATTTATCCAAATTTGGGAAAACCGCACTACCCTAAATGAAAAATTATCCTTCAAAAGTTATTTGTTTACCATTACAAAGAATAGAATAATAGATTATTTCAGAAAAAAGAAAATAGAAACGTTATCAAAAAACTACGTTCGGAATTTTACAGAATTAATTCATGATAACACATCCAGCGAACTAGTATATAAAGATTATGATGCAGTTCTTGCTGAAGCTATTGAGAAATTACCCGACAAACGAAAAGTGATTTTTCTTCTAAGCCGAAAATTTGGCATGTCGCGGAATGAGATTGCCAATTTTTTTAACATATCCGAAAATACAGTAAAGAATCAGCTTCAGGAGGCTTTAAATTTTCTTCGTGATATTTTAAAAAAAGAAGTCTTATTAATCATTCTACTTATAATCAATAGACTATTTTAATATTTCATATTTAAAAAATTTTTTCTCCCGGATAGTACATCTGGGATCATAATTCGTATTACTCTAAAATTTCGGAATAGTGAAAAATTATCACGAACTACTGTTAAAGTATCTCCGTAACGAATGTAACCGGGAAGAATTGGAGACTATTCTTCGTTGGTTAAAGGACCCGTCAAATGAGAAATTATTAGACCAATTTATTAAAGAGGATTGGTCTGATTTTGAAATAAAAGGTAGTGAGAACACGACTCCTGATAAGAGTACGTATGAAACGTTAAGGCAAAGAATCGCTGAAATGCAAAATAATAAAGTGCAGGAAGCTGCATTCTGGAATCATCATAAAATAAGAAGGATAGTAACAAGAATTGCTGCAAGTTTATTGTTGCCGGTTGCAATAGGATATGCAACTTATTATATTTTACAAAAAAATACAAAGGCCGAACCCGTCGTATATAATGAAATTACTGCCCCAATAGGCTCCAAAACCAATATTTTACTTGGTGACGGCACAAAAGTATGGTTAAACTCCGGAAGTAAACTCAAAATTCCGCAGAAATTTACAGGTAACTACCGCGAAGTCCAGCTAACAGGAGAAGCTTATTTTGATGTGACCAAAAATCCGCATCGACCATTTGTAGTAAGGACCTCCAAATTAAATATCAAAGTATTAGGTACCACATTTAATGTAAAAGCTTATCCCGAGGAAGGGACCATTGAAACTACACTTGTAAATGGATTGGTAACTATTACAAAAAGTGGGATCAGCTTAAACAGCAAGGATGCAGTATACCTAAAGCCTAAACAAAGAGCAACTTTTGTGAAGGAGACAGGCAAACTGGTACTTGCCGAAAGCGAGAAAAAACTGGTTAAAGAGGAAGTTAAAATAAAACAGGATCAAAAACGTGAGGAAAAAATGATTTGTACTAAGAATGTAGATACCGAGCCCTTTGTTGCATGGAAAGACGATAAACTTGTATTCAAATACGAAGATTTTGAGAGCCTTTGCATTAAACTGGAACGTTGGTATGGAGTACAGATTAACATTAAAAGTGAAGAACTGAAGAAATATCATTATACCGGAATCCTTCAGAAAGAAACTATCAATGATGTAATTGAGATTTTACGGTTAACCATGCCGTTCCGGTACGAAATAAATCATAGTGTGATAGATCTATGGAGCGAGAAAGACAAAAAGCCTGATAAAATGTGAGTATTACTGAGAGAAAAACGATACCTATAACTAATTATTAACTAAACACTACATTGCCTATGGAAAAATCAAAAAAACAATAAAAAAAATCGGGAAATGGTGACGCATTCCCCGATCAATAAGATTGATTACCTTGCTGGATTCCAGCAAAATTAAAGCGATTTATTAACCAACCTTAAATTTTTTATTATGAGAAAAATCTCGTATGTAAGGGACTTTTGTGCAAAATTAAAAAAAGATTTGCAAAAAACCATCCTAATTATGAAACTAACACTATTACTCACCCTATTAACTTTAGTTAAGGCAGCAGGTTCCGTTTATTCACAATCAAAGGGGCTTACTCTTTCGCTGAAAAACGCGACCGTGCTGGAAGTTTTCAATAAAATTGAGGACCAAAGTAAGTTTAAGTTTTTTTACCAGAACGAACAAATCGATGTAAACAGGACTGTTTCTGTGAACGTCGAAGGGGCCAAAGTAGAAGAAGTACTGGATAAGATATTTGCCAACGAAAACGTAAAATATCGGGTTCTTGAAGATAATCTGGTACTATTAACAGCTGATAAATTACAGCAATTAAGAGTGTCTGGAACAATTCTGTCCGTTAAAGACGGAACACCCCTGCCAGGCGTTAGCGTTCAGGAGAAAGGCACAACAAACGGAGCAATATCCGATGCTAATGGCAAATATAGTCTAAACGTCCAGGGAGCAAATTCCGTACTGGTTTTCTCTTTTGTAGGATATCTTGTAGAAGAAAAAGCCGTAGGGAACCAAAGCACTATCAATATTTCCATGACGGAAGACATCAAACAGCTTGATGAAGTCGTGGTGGTAGGTTACGGACAACAAAAGAAAAGTCTTGTTACAGGAGCTATAACCAGTATAAAGTCCTCAGATATTGGGAAGATCAATATCGCCCGAGCCGAGGAGGCTTTACAAGGTAAAACCTCTGGAGTTCAGGTTGTTCCTGTCTCTGGAGCACCAGGAGCCGCGATGAATATTAGGATTCGCGGATATAGTTCTAACAGTAATTCTAATCCTATTTTTATTGTAGATGGGACGAAAACTACGGATATCAACTATCTCGATCCGAATGATATTGGTTCAATGGAAGTATTAAAAGACGCAGCTTCATCAGCCATTTATGGTTCAGAAGGTGGAAACGGCGTAGTTATCATTACCACCAAAAAAGGACAGACTGGAAAAATGCAAATTAGTTATGATATTCAGCATTCGTTTAAAAGTGCAGCTAAATTGCCAAAATTGATGAATACGACTCAATACGTGCAATACATGACAGAGAAAAATGCAAATGGGACATCTATTTTAACTGCACCGGTTGATCAGAATTATAATACAAATTGGTTGGATGCCATTTTTGAGAATGGAAAATCCACTAAGCATCACCTGACCTTCTCAGGTGGCAACGAAAAATCCCGTTTTTTGGTTGGATTGAGCTATTTTGTTAATGATGGTATTGTGGTTGGAAAGAAGGATAATTTTGAAAGATACTCTGTCCTTTTTAATTCAGACCACCAAATAACCAAGTGGTTAAAGGTTGGGAACAGCTTAGATTATTCTCATTTTACGACCAGGGGGATCAATGAAAATAGTGGAGAATTCGGAGGTATGATTGGAAGTGCTTTACAACTAGATCCTACTACACCTGTAGAATATACCGATCCCTCGAAAATTCCTAGTTTTATTCAGAGCGAGATAAACGCCCATAAGGATTTAATTGTAACTGCACCGGATGGTAACTATTACGGAATTTCTCAATATGTTGCTGGTGAAATTACAAACCCATTTGTATTGCAATCACTAAATACCGGGGTTACTACAACAGATAAGATATTGGGAAATATATACATGGACATTACCCCGTTTAAAGGATTCACTTTTACATCCAGAGTGGGGTTAGATTTCTCGTTTGTAAACTTTCACAACTGGAATAAGCCATTCTATTATGATGCAACAAATGCAGCAACCAGTGGTATTACCCACGATAATAATGATTATTATAATAAATGGATGTGGGAAAATTTTGCCACATATACCCATCAATTTGGAGATCATAACATAACCTTATTGGCAGGTATGTCCGCTGAAGATTATTTGCATAAGAATATTTACGGCACAGGGAGCCCGATGGCCATACCAGAGGATAATTTTGCCCAACTCTCTTCTTCATCACATGTTAGTGACGTTGTAATTGGCACAACCCGTGAGATAAGAAAAGAATCTTTCTTTGGTCGGGCTTCTTACGACTATAAAGGCAAATATCTTTTACAGGGAAGTATTCGCAGGGACGGAGCTGGGCTTTCGCAGGTACCTGCAAATGGACGTTGGGGTACGTTTCCTTCAGGATCTGTTGGTTGGGTTATGTCAAATGAAGATTTTTTTCCAAAAAACATTTTTACATATGCTAAAATTAGAGCTAGTTGGGGACAGAATGGTAGTTTGAATGCATTAGACGATAACAATTTATTTTTGTACAATGCAGTTATTACGGGAACTTATGCCAGTTCCCCTACATCCACTCAACAGCCACTTATCTATCCATTGGCAGACGGTAGCAATGCTCAGGTATATGAACCAAACGTTTTGTCTAACGACAAACTTACTTGGGAAACTAGTCAACAAACAGATATTGGAATCGATTTAAAAACTTTGAATGACAAACTGAATTTTACATTTGATTATTTTGTAAAAACTACCAAGGATATGATTTTTACCGGTATACCTTCCTATTCCAGTGGAAACTTTGCACCACAAACTAATGGGGGAGAGGTTCAAAACAAAGGTTTTGAATTTGAGGTAGGATACCATAATTCAGTTGGTGAATTGCGTTATTCCATTGATTTGAACATTTCTCCTTTAAAGAATAAAGTTACCAAGCTGGAACCTTTGTTTGGAAAAAGAGTGGGTGGAGCAAGTGTAGGGACAGGTTGGTCGAATGCAACCATGTTTGAACCGGGTTATCCTATTTGGCATTTCTTTGGCTTTAAGACAAATGGAATTGATCCCCAAACTGGCAATCCAATATATGTTACAAAATTTGGGAATGATACTTCTGCATTAGCTATTACAGATGGAGACAGACAGGATATTGGAAGCGCAATTCCTAAATACACCTATGGCGGTTCAGTTAAACTCGACTTCAAAGGATGGGACTTTTCATTAAACTTTGCCGGCGCGCATGGAAACAAAGTATTAATGGGATGGATCAGAACGGATAAATTAGCATCAAACAGAGTAACTTATTTTTACGATGGTAGGTGGACAACTCCAGGTGTTGCGGCTTCAAAACCGGGAGCTAATCCTGATCCTCACACTTATGCTAGTGACCAATATATTTTTGATGGCTCATTCCTTAGAATTCAAACCATCCAATTAGGATATAGTCTTCCTTCTTCATTATTAAGAAAAGCCAAGATCAATTCTTTACGAATATATGTATCGTTGGATAATTTCTTTACTTTCACCAAATATCCGGGAATGGATCCACAGCCAACCATTGCCAACAACAATCCAAATAATATTGGGGTTGACCGTGGAACTTATCCAATGGCAAAAGATGTCATGCTTGGTGCCTCAATCAGTTTCTAACAATTAAAAAAAATGACAATGAAGACAAGAATAAATAAGATAGGTTTGGTGATTTTGACATCCTTTATCTTGTTATTTGGATGCTCAAAAGATTTTTTGGATATGAACCAACCAGGGGTTAGAACATTATCACAATTTTATAAAACTGATGATGATGCCACCGCCGCAATAATGTCATGTTATAATATGATGATGGCATTACAAGCAAGTTCATGGACAAGCTTTTGGATGACTAAAGAATCTCTTTCCGATGATATATATACCGGAGGAGAAAGTTCTGGTGACCGTCCTGAATACCAGGAACTGAATACATTCACCTTTGGTCCAACTAACTCTCCCATTACCAATATTTACAGGTATATCTATATGACCATTTATAGGGCAAACCTGATAGTTGATAATGTAAAAGGGGAAACAGATTACCAAAAGGGTGTGATTGCCGAGGCAAAGGCAATACGTGCTTATATGTATTTTGAATTGACCACCCTTTATGGGCCTGTTCCACTAGTTTTGCATGAGCTATTGCCATCGCAGTATGCTCAGCCAAATTCAACTGTAGAGGCTTTGTGGGCTCAGATTGAAAAGGACCTGAATGAAGCCATTGCCGTTCTTCCTTTAAGGAGTCAAATGGAGGCTGCAGGTTTCGACAAATCTCGTTTTTGTAAAGGTACAGCACAGGCATTTTTGGGAAAAGCTCTTCTGTTTGAAAAAAAGTATAGCCAGGCTGCTACTGCTTTAAATACTTTAATTGCTTCTAATGAATATAGTCTTTATACTCTTGCTGAACTTGGCGGTGATTACACACAATTGTTCAGAAAATCAACTGAGTTTGGCAAAGAATCTTTATTTGAAGTGAGTTATTCAAGTTCCCGTATTAACACCTGGAGCGATCCATTTGGCGATAACTTTAAAGATCCTTCAAGAACAAATCCTAGTAATTTCATCTGGCAGCTTTGCGGTCCTAGAGGGGACCAGGGATTTAATGGCCCAACTGATTCAATTGTAGTCTCAGGTAAGAAAGTGCCAAATCAGGATTCAAGAATTCTTGGCGGATGGGGTTTTGGCTATCCAACACTTGATATCTGGAAGGCCTTTAAAGATGCCGGTGACTCAGTTAGAGTTCAAGCAGATATAATGTCTGAATCACAGTTGGTTGCTAAGGGTGGCTCTATGAGAAGAGCCGGTAGCGTTGCGGGTGATTACAAGTATATGTGGGGATGTCCAGGTATAGTTCGTTTGAAATATACTACCTGGGCTACGGAAACAAATTTAAACGCAGGCCAACCAGAATTGGAATATGGAACAAACCTAAGAATAATGCGTTATGCCGATGTATTATTAATGGCTTCTGAAGCAAATTTGTTAGCTGGTGATGTGACTACTGCCACCAACCAAATTAATCAGGTTAGAAATAGGGTTAATTTGTCGACTTTAGGTGCAGTAACCCTGGATGATATAAAATTGGAAAGACGCCTTGAATTGGCTTTTGAAGGGAGTAGATATCAGGATTTAGTTCGTTGGGGGGATGCAGCAAATGTATTAAAAGATCAGGGTAAATCTATACCGACTGGTATAATAATAAATAATGTTTTGCAATTCAACGTAAATCCTTCGTCAGGATTTAAAGCACCAAAAAATAATTTGTTCCCTATACCTTTTAATGAAATATCATCTAATCCTAATGTCGTACAGAATCCTGGATATTAACACTATTTAAAGTCATCTTCATCGATTGAGCAGACAAGGAAAGTGTGTTAGTAGTAGTTTTAGTAGTTTGATGGTGGAAGCTGTCCCTCACGGACAGCTTCTTTCATTTTGTAATTTATCAGGCATTGATTATTTACTCTTCATCAGCTTAAACGCATGGTTCCATTTGTTTTCCCTCATCCCCGGAATGCACCACAATATACACAATGGCTCAATCGCTCTTGCAGCCTCCGCGTTACCCATATCTTCAGCTTCCCAGCCAACCATTTCCAGTAAGCCACGTACTTCCTTTTTAGCAGCATCGTTATTCCCGCAAATAAACATGGTGGGCCTAAGTTCAAACTTCGGATCAATCATGAACATACTTCCAACACTATTAAATGCCTTCACAAAACCGGCGTTAGGAACGATTTTCTGTAACCGTTCCATTAAGGAGCTTTCGAGTGATGTAAAAAAATGCATCACACCGTTTACCGGAGGTTGATCAGCAATCGGGTTGGTGGTATCAATCACCGTCTTACCGGATAATTTGTCGGCCAAAGAAGTAACAACCGTTTCAGCAGCTGAGCCCTTTACAGCCAAAATAACTATTTCGCCAAAAGCCGCAGTCTCTTCAAAAGTACCTGCCACCACTCCGGTTTCCTTTTGCAGACCACTGATCTTTTCTTTACTTTGCGTTCCTAACATAACCTGGTAACCATATTTCGTAAACCCTGAAGCCAGCACTTTAGCCACCATGCCCGATCCTATAATTCCTATTTTTTTCATATTGATTTTATGATTAAAGTAACATTTAGTTATCTGAGGATGTTAAACAAGCGGAAAGAATAAATGTTGGAATGATCCTGTCGCAAGATTATCATAATCGATACGCTAAATTCCAATGGCGAATAAGAACTGATCAACCTCGCTTTATGATTTATAGAGGTCATCATTTAACTACATATTAATTCTGTCTGATACATTTTATCAGCCGCAACCATTCTCCTGATAAGATTGTTGAAAATATCCCCTTTCATCTGGGAACGGTTGATGCGATAACAGAAC
>DATBXH010001063.1:0-3720 GCA_036514375.1 Bacteroidales bacterium
GTTCCTGCAAAGATTAATCAGCTGTTGAAAAATAGTGCCACCCCGCTGGATAGCATTAACATGCAATATTGTGGTAAATTGGGTGCCGGTTTGTTAAATTTAGAAGAAGCACTACGCTTGCTTGATAGACATTCGCCGGCTTATCCCGGTTATGAAACAAAACGAACACAAGGATCGCTTTTCTATCCGGCATCTCCTTCGGCTGATAAATATGAATGGCGAATTGAACCTGCCGGGAAATACAAAGGCATAACGTTTAATCTGACAGAAACGGAAGGCAAATCCGGAAACAGTAAGATTAGCTTTTGGCAGTCTTCGCCGGAGGGCTGGAAAGAATATTCATCTTACTCATTTCACGATCTTCCCGGTCCTTTGCTTATTCCGGGACATCCTGTCATGGTGAAATTTGAAAAAGCAAATTCGGGGCGAAAATTTTCCTGGAGCCTGGCATTTGCCGTGCAAACTATCGACTCAACCAAATTGTATTGTTCCGGGACCCGCTATTTTGAGATGGATGAAGGAGAATTTGATGATGGCAGCCAAAATGAAAATTATGCCAATAATTGCGACTGCAAATGGCAGATTACGATTCAACCCGGTAAAAAGGTACAGATTGATTTTAGCGAATTCGATACCCAGCCAAAGGTCGATTTTGTTTACCTGTATGATGGGGAATATGCTATCCCCGGTAACATCATTGCTAAATTCAGCGGGCACGAAATACCTCCTGTAGTTACTTCACGTACCAATAAGGTATTGGTCTGGTTTGTAACAGACGGATTTGTAACTGGCAAAGGGTGGAAATTACACTATACATCGAAATAACTGAAAAATAATTTTCGGAAAAAAATTGCAGGGCAGGGGCGATTTTATATCTAAAGATTATTTTTGTTTAACTATCTTAGTGAATCAGAATTCGAAAAATATAACGACAATTCTTCCAAAGATCTAATGAGTGTCAAAATGATGTTTTAAAAATTATTTTTACTTTGTACCCGTGTACTATAAAAGATATTTTGTAATGCCAGTTTCAAACGTAAAAAATACAATTTGTTTAGCGGCTATTTTGAAAGAAGAAGAAAATTTTTTAGATGAATGGCTTTTGTATCATCGATTAATCGGAATCGATCATTTTTTTCTATATGATGATGATCCGAAATTACCCTTAGAGACTTTTCTTTCTCCTCACAAGGATTATGTTACCGTGATTCCGTGGTTTGAGAGACATGCTCATATACCAGGTAGAAATAGACAAACCAAAGCATATACGCATGCTTCGGAAAACTTTGCCAAAGGATTTCAATGGATTACATTTATCGATGCTGATGAGTTTATTGTGCTGCGAAAACATGAGAACATTAAAGACTTTCTATCCGAATTTGAAAATTACAGTGCAGTTTCATTAAATTGGCATGTGTTTGGACATAATGGTTATTATGATAATCCCAAAGGGTTAATTACATCTAGTTTAACACGTCGTATGTTAAGGCCAAATTGTAATGTAAAGACTTTTACAAAAAGTGATGCAATTAATGAAATTTCCAGTGCCCATTTTTGCCGGTTAAAATATGGTTTCAGGGTCGATGCCAACAAAAAAATATTAACGAATGAACTTTATCACGATAAGACCGCGATAGCAAATATTAATCACTATCAATGTCGTTCTTTTCTTAATTGGATGAATCGAGTTAAAAGGGGTGATGTGGCACTGGAAGATATTCAAGTATCTTCAAAAAGAGAATGGCGTGTTGATGAAGAAGCATGCTTAAAACAATTTGTAAAGACTGTGGCATTAGATAAAAATGAATATATTGACGAATATATGTTAAAATACAAGGATATTTTAAAGGAGCAGATAAAACGAATAGAGAGAGTGAATAAGCATTAATTAAGATGTTGTTATCGACTTAGTTATAGGATTATTATAACCAATATAATTGGGACTATTTGGCCAATAATCTCTGATGAATACTTTATTCAAATTTAGATCTGTAAACATATTTTGAGGAAATAGAACAACTTTCGGATCAGGATTTAACATGGGTCCCCAATAGCTAAAAGTTGAATTTGATAAAATGAAACAATCGAATAATCTCATCATTAGTAACTGCTCAATGGCATTTAAACCTTCTAAAAACTCATATTGATTCCCTATAAATTCATTTTTGCAATAATTATAATCATCCGAAAAGACAAATACTTTATATCCTTTAAAACTTTTCAATAGAAACCGATAAGTTTGAGCTTCTATATTATTGTATAGTTTAGAACGGACAAAGTCTCCTCTTCTTATACTAATTGCCATACATTTTTTTATATTTAATTTAATCTTTTTCTTAGGTTTGAAAACATATAAAACGTGTTGCTTTTCGAAATATTTATAACTTTGAAAAAAACCACTAATAATATTCACATTTGATGCCTTCATTTGAGGTAAATATTGGACGAAATGTTTTTCCTGATACCCAAGTCCAGGTCTTTCTTTGATAATTAAATCAAATTTCATATTATCAATGGTATCAGAGAAATTAAAATTAAAATCAAAAAAAGGAGCATAATCCCAATAAGGCAATTTGTATTCAATACGATGCCTTTCAGCAAATGCAGTTATAAATGCAATTTGAAACAATTGATTACCAAGCCTTCCGGCATTGCCAAGCCTCGAAAATGTTAACATTCCGTTACAACACTATAAATTATTTTTCACTTTATTAATATAATAATTATCAATAACCATGTTGGATATTTCTTAATCTCAACCTAAACCGTTTCGATCTAGAATTTAGAATGATGTTAATATGTTATTAGTCAATAATTACTCAGATACTATTCCGGTTTTAATATAGGTTGTATACAATTTAAAAGAAACATTTTCAAGACAAAGAAATTGCAATATTTTACTTTGTACATCTTCATCCAATTCAACAGCATTTTCATCATTCTTTACAAAATCTTCATACTTTATGAGTAAGTGATTTGTATCTTTTAATAGCTCGATATATTTCTGTTGCACAGCATTAATTTCGTTGGTTAATTCAATTAACTTCGATAAATCAGGAACACCTCTTTCGTTTATGGATTCATGATTATGGTAATGAGCTTTATAAAGATTACCTTGCTTAGCTTTATCTGCAGTCATTTGTAATCTGCTCAATGCTACATTGTATGGGTTTCTAATTAAATGAATAATCTTATGATTAATAAATGCTCCTCCTAACTTTTCAAAAATATACATTTGATTATACATCAGGATACCAATATTTAACTTACCTTCTACTTTTCTTTCAAGTATCCCTAATTTATGATATCTGTTAAATAATTCCCCTTGTCCAACAATTTGAGGGTGTTTCGTAAGAAATGATTCTAATAAATGTGTTCCGCTCCTCTGTGTACTTAAAATTAAAGCTTCAGGTAATAACATTTTAATTAAATTTTTATAAATTGAACCACTTATTTTAAGCGAAGATAAAAATAGATTTTTGAATAATGTAAAAATTAATAGAGGTCCAACAAATGCGAAATATAATTACCTCAGAAAGTAAGGTTAATCATAAAGACATTGAGAACAGAAACAATCACAAAAGTGCTATCGTTTGGCTGACAGGCCTGAGCGGAGCAGGGAAAAGTACAATTTCGATAGAAACGGAAATACGATTGTTTAAACTTGGCTATAATGTATTTATTTTGGATGGTGATAACCTCCGGGTAGGATTGAATAAC
>DATBXH010001064.1:0-3024 GCA_036514375.1 Bacteroidales bacterium
GAGTTCAGGATCTTTGGTGCCGATTTTACCTTCGTAAACTTCACCGGTAGAACCATTCAGTGAGATGAAATCCCCTTCGTTGTAAGTTTTACCGTCAACTACCATTTTGCGTGTTTTATAGTCGATTTGGATAGCACCTGCACCGGACACACAGCATTTACCCATACCGCGGGCAACTACGGCAGCGTGAGAGGTCATACCACCACGAGCAGTAAGGATACCTTTGGCAACGTTCATACCACGGAGGTCTTCGGGAGATGTTTCGATACGGCAAAGAACAACGTTCTTTCCTTTGGCAACCCATTCTTCAGCTTCGTCAGCAAAGAAAACGATCTGACCGGTAGCAGCACCCGGAGATGCAGGTAAACCTTTAGCCAGAACCTTGGCAGCTTTGATGGCAGCTTTATCAAATACAGGGTGGAGTAATTCGTCGAGTTTGGCAGGCTCGTTGCGGAGCAGAGCTGTCTTCTCGTCAATTTTACCTTCGCGGAGCAGGTCCATCGAAATCTTCACCATAGCAGCGCCGGTACGTTTTCCGTTACGGGTTTGCAGGAACCAGAGTTTACCTTCCTGGATGGTGAATTCCATATCCTGCATGTCTTTATAATGTTTCTCAAGATTGCTCTGAATCTGGAAAAGTTCCTTGTAAACTTCAGGCATAGCTTCTTCAAGAGAAGGATATTTCGATTTACGATCGGCTTCGGAAACACCGGCTAATACAGCCCAACGTTTCGAACCTTCGAGGGTAATCTGCTGTGGTGTGCGGATACCTGCAACCACATCTTCGCCCTGAGCATTAATAAGGTATTCACCGTTGAAAAGGTTTTCGCCGGTACCTGCATCGCGGCTGAAGCAAACACCAGTACCTGATGTTTCGCCCATGTTACCGAATACCATCGCCTGTACGTTAACAGCAGTACCCCATTCTTCAGGAATATTATTCAGTTTTCTGTAAAGAATTGCACGGTCGTTCATCCAGCTGTTGAATACGGCACAAACAGCGCCCCAGAGTTGTTCCCATGGATTGGTTGGGAAATCCTTTCCGGTTTTCGTCTTAACAGCAGCTTTAAATTTAACAACCAGTTCCTTGAGGTCGTCAACATTAAGATCGGTGTCGTTTTTAACACCTTTTTTGTGTTTTACTTCTTCAATGATTTCTTCAAAAGGATCAATATCTGTCTTTGAAGTGGGTTTCAGGTCGAGTACAACGTCGCCGTACATTTGAACGAAACGGCGGTAGCTGTCCCATGCAAAACGTGGGTTGTTGGTTTTCTTTGACATACCTTCAACAACCTGGTCATTCAAACCAAGGTTAAGGATAGTATCCATCATACCGGGCATAGAAGCGCGTGCGCCCGAACGAACCGATACAAGCAGAGGATTTACAGCATCACCAAATTTTCCACCTGTCTGTTTCTCAACAAGAGCAACAGCAGCTTCAACATCTTTCTTTAATAATTCAATTACTTTTTCCTTACCAAGCTGATTGTATTCGGTACAAACATCAGTAGTTATTGTAAACCCCGGAGGAACAGGAACGCCAACCAGGTTCATTTCGGCAAGGTTTGCTCCCTTTCCGCCAAGCAGATTTTTCATATCAGCTTTACCTTCGGCCTGCTTATTTCCAAAGGTATAAACACGTTTTACTTGTGACATAATTACTATTTAAGTTATTGATTACAAAATGTTTATTAATGATTTTTTTAATTTTAAATGTAAGAAGCAAATTTATAGAAAAATTTGAGAATAAAAGGTTCCGCAAAATTTTTATTAGCGTGGATTGTCGAATAAAAACTCAGAGTTTCTTTGCCTTGTATATTTCGGATTTTTACATCTTATTTACAAGAGTAATTGCCTTTTAACAAAAAATTTTATAGATTTGAAAATCAAAACAAACCAAAAGTTATTAACAAAAAATTGCTAATGTCTTATGGAAACTTTCTCAAATCCATCAACCTTACCACTACCCATGGATACTAACGATTGTGTCAGGTACGTTGATTTCTCTAAGATTATATTGATTGATTCGGAATCAAGGAAAACCCACGTTTATGTCAAGGATGAAGAGCCAATACTGAGCTCAATCAATATCACCGATCTCGAAGCTATGTTACCCCCGGAATTTTTCTTCAGATGCCACCGTTGCCAAATTATTGGACTGCGGCATTTAAAGAAATTTGAAAAGAAGACCCGTGTCCTTACATTAGCCGACAATTATTCGGCAATTGTTGCTGAGGACCTTGTCAAGAATTTTTTGGATCGCACTAATCCCCGCCGAAAGAAAAAGAAGTAAATTTTTTTTCCGGTTTCGTGACTCAAAATAGGGGGTTCGTTACATAAAATGCCGGTTTCGTTCCTTCGGCCAATTTTGAGTATTGTTTTTTGATATCAGGTTGTTTTTCTTTGATATGAAAATCCTGATAAAAAAACTCTTACTTATGATTCCTTTAAACGAAATCTCTACCGCGTTAAAAAGCAATGTCCTGGATAATATCTTTGCAGGTTTTAATCAAAAAAGAATTACCTGAGATCAAACACGACGAGTCGGATATCAAACACGACTGGTTTGATATTAAATCAGACGGATCGGATATTAAATTCGTTGGTTTTAATATTAAAAAATACGGATCGGATATTAAACTCGTCGGATTTAATATTAAAAAATATAAAGCGGATATTAAACTCGTTGGATTTAATATTAAAAAATACAAAGCGGATATTAAACTCGTCGGGTTTAATGTTAAAAAATACAGATCGGATATTAAACTCGTCAGATTTAGTCTTTTATGAGAGAAAAATAATTTGCCTCCTATAAACAAATCTTAAAAAAACACCTATGAAAGTAAAATTAAGCCTCGGACTGAATGACAAAAGTGATGCGCAAGCCATTGTTTTCGCAAAACAAGTCGTATTGAAAATGACTGGTAATCCTAATTTTAACCAGGTAGGCAATTTAATAAATCCTCCGTTGGAAGTTGTAACCACTGCTGCTAATGATACGGAAACGGCACTTGCGGCGGCTCA
>DATBXH010001065.1:0-4770 GCA_036514375.1 Bacteroidales bacterium
CTTCGCTGCCAGGCATGTTTGAGCGCACTCTGTCGTGCAGTTCCTTATCCAAAACATACTCCATTACCGGTTGGCGGCTGGGATATATTATTGCACAGGCCCATATTACTGAAGTTGCGAGAAAGGTACACGACTTTTTAACTGTTGGTGCTGCAGCCCCGCTCCAGGAAGCAGCGGTTACCGCACTCAATTTCGAAGAGGATTACTACCTGCAATTAAAGAAATCGTACATCGAAAAGAAAGACTTTTTCCTGAAAGGACTGGATGCTTTACAACTCAACTTCACCAATCCGCAGGGAGCTTACTATGTACTGCTGGATATTTCTGAGTTTGGAGCCACGAATGACCTGGAATTCTGCGAATGGATGGCCCGTGAGGTAGGTGTTGCTGCCGTACCGGGATCAAGCTTTTTCAAAGACAATGTTAATCATCTCGTTCGGTTCCACTTTGCCAAAAACATAGACACGTTAACAGAAGCTTTGAAAAGGTTGGAAAGCTTAAAAAGAAAGGCAAAGGAACGGTACAAATGAGCGATTCCATATCATCTCTTACTCTTCTGCCGGAAGCTGACAAAAAAGAGTAAAAAAGTGCAAAGACTTTCAAAGCAGAACATCGTTGCATTAGGCTGCAGAATGCCTCTGCTTTAGGATGTAGCATGTCTCCGCATTATAATGCGGAATAGGTTTGCATCCGAATACAAAAAAACTCTCTTGCATGATTCAAATTAACTCCTACCTACAACTCGTGTAAACACCGGTTCAGTTTTTCGATTAACAGCTGAATATCTTCTTCCGTTACATCGAGCACCGGCCGCAACCGGACCGATAATGACCCGGCTTCGAGGAGCAACATGTGTTCTTTTTCCAACGCATCGTTGATGAGTCTCTGAAGGTTTGTTTTTCCTTTTACGGAGAATCCCTGATATAGCCCCATACCCCGGATATTGAAGATTTTATCAGGATACTTCTCCTGCAGGCTGGTAAGTCCTTCGACCAAGAGCGCTGCTTTTTGCGGAACCTTTTCAATCAACCCTTCCCTTTCAACAATTTTCATCTCCTGGCAAAACCGCACCATGTCGGTTAGCGAGCCACCCCATGTGGAATCCAGAATGCCTTTGTCTTCCATAGGATAAAGCATATATACCACTCCGTTTCCAAGCTTTTTCCCCGTTGCTAATCCTTGCGGTGGATAAGGCAAATCCAAATTGTCTATGGCAAAAAAGGCCCCGGTTTGGCCTCCGGCAGTCTGTACTTCGTCGAACCCAAGATATACATCATACTTATTAGCAAGAATACTAAGTCTCCGAAAGAATTCAGGATCTGCCATGCGATGACCTCCGGCCCCCTGGATGGGCTCCACAATGATACCCACAATCTCATCCTGGTATGTTTTAAGGTTTTTTTCCACCGCGTCAAGGCTGCGCTGCATGGTTGTAAAATTCTCTTCCTTCGAATTCTTATTTAGAATAACAGGGAAAGGAACCTGTATATTGACATCGTATATAAACTCAAAATTTTTGGTAACATTGGGTGCATGAGGTAAACGTGTAATATTTAAGGCAAATACCGTGCGACCGTGAAACGCCTTATCAAAGTAAATGAATCGGCGGATACCAATAGTTTTGCCTGCCTTTTGCTGTTTCTGATCATACAGGTTAATAAAATACTTCATCATATTTTCCATGGCCTCGGCGCCTGAGTTGATCACATAAACCTCCATCTGATCATTTTTCATGCATTTGGGTGCAATTTCATAGAGCTTCCTGTAATAGCTGACGCATTCGGGAGTTAAAAAATCAGGATTGGCTACTTTATTGTTGGCCGCATATATCAACGTTTGAATATAGTCGGGCTCGAACATCCCGTCGTGATTATGACTGATTAATTTTGAACCGTAATAGCCTGCCCAATCAAATATTTTATCGCCATCGACGGTGTATAGCCACATCCCTTTCGATTTTTTAATATCAACCACAAAAGGATAGGGTTCCATGATGACATACCTTGAAAACTCATCTATATATTCCTGGCTTTTACTCATTTGGATTCAATCATTAAATAAGACAATTGACCAATTAACAATATATCTTAATTCCATACACAAGTTATGAAATAATTTAACCAAACTATTATGTCCGCTGAAATAGAATACTTTAAACAGTAAACCATCCGCCTCTGAACATTGTTCTATACACTCTTAAAAGGAATACAATGCAACAATCTTTATTCAAACTGGCAGATGGTATAAACATTCTTCCTTTTGACGGGGAAGCATTGTTTTACCCGGACTTTCTTACAAATCAGGAGTGTGAGGCTTACTACCAGCACATTTTTTATTCGTTTACGTGGAAACAGGAACAAATCCGGATGTACGACAAGGATGTTTTACAGCCGCGGCTTACCGCGTTCTGCGGAGAACCCTTCTTGGACCTTCGGTATTCCAACCATATCGTTAAGCCTCAACACTGGACAGACAAGATACTTGAGTTAAAACAAAAAACCGAAGCCGTCGCAGGTGCGAAGTTTACCAATGCCCTCTTCAACCTTTATAGAGATGGAAAGGACAGTGTCAGTTGGCATCGCGATAATGAAAGGTATTTGGGCTTTGATCCTGTGATTGCCTCCATCAGCCTGGGAACAACACGAACTTTTCAATTACGGAATTACAGTGATAAGACCATTACCCGTTCTGTTGAACTTACATCAGGCAGCCTGCTGATTATGAAAGGCCCTATTCAGCGATGTTGGGAACACCAGGTGCCGAAAGTAAACAAACGCATAGGACCGAGGATTAACATCACATTCCGGACTCTGAAATAATAACTACGACAATATGATAAAAAGCATTCGCAGAATATTGATTTAGGGGGTTGGTATGTTGTAATTTTGCAAGAAAAAGGAGGTGCTATGGACACAACTATCACCACCAGTGAAAGGGAGTTACTACTGATGCTTCTTCAAAAGGAAGAAAATACATTGCAGATCGAAATTAATCACACAGCTCACCGCGAATTTAAGCTGATACTTAAAGAAAGACTGCAGATGATAACCGCGTTAATTGAAAAACTTAAGGTTGGAGAGCCTACAGTGGCCTTTTAAAGAAGATGGAATGTTTTTTACTGAAAGCAAAAAGCCCAGCGGTTGCTGAGCTTTTTGTACCTCGGGCGGGACTTGAACCCGCACGACCGCAATGGTCACAGGATTTTAAGTCCTGCGTGTCTACCAATTCCACCACCAAGGCGAAATGCTTTCCGGTTTAAACTTAAAAGTTCAAAGTTATTAGGTTTAATAGAAAACTAAAAACTTTGAACTTTACTTTTCTGAGCGGAAGACGGGACTCGGACCCGCGACCCTAACCTTGGCAAGGTTATGCTCTACCAACTGAGCTACTTCCGCGATTTATGTGTGCGTTTTTGTGCGTGTGCGTGTGTGATTTTTTGGTGGTGCAAATGTAAGTTTCCTTTTTTAATACACAAAATTTTTTGAAGAAAAATTAGACTATCTGTGAGGTTTTATTTCTATAATAGCGCACAAATTCTAAGCATGCAGGCAGATTGCTCATGCTTAACCACTTATTTTTATACGGATGGGATAAAAAAAGAAGCCATCATTTGGCTTCTTTATGCGATTTCCAGAACACCTTCTTCACTGGGAGCATATTCATTGCTGCCCTGAATTTGGGTATGTATGAGCTGATACAGTGAATACCGAAGTACACCGTTGGAAAAATAATCGAATTTCCCATTACGCGATTTCATGCTTCCAATAATATGATAACCTTTTGGAGTCAATAGTTTCTTCATATTACGGAACATACTGCCCGAAGTTAACCGGTATGTGGTAAACAAAACCGTCTTCTTCCCCTCCACCATGGGCAGATTGGCAACAAAATCGATCCAGGGTTTCCCCGGCTTCTGGCCAAAGAGAAATCTCCCGCTTGTCCAACAACCAAGATATAACAAATCAGAATTCAGAATATCATGGGATGTTACTTCTTCTATGCTCTTGATCTGTATATCCTCAACCCTTTTCCTCACCTGGTAGGCTATGGCTTCAGCAAATCGGCGTGTTGTGCCATTTTTGCTATAATATACAACTAATGCTTTCATAATCTTGAGTTTTAAATTCCAAAACAAAACTATGGAAGGTTTGTTTGACGGGAAACAAATAATCGGCGGATTAGCAATATTACCGGTTAAAGCGGTTAAATGACAGGACAAAAACTACAAACCGGTGATCTTTTTAATTTCGTTCAACTTGTTTAAGGCCTCGATGGGCGTAAGATTATTAATTTCGAGATGCTTGATCTCATCCCTGATACGTTTGAGAACAGGGTCTTCGAGTTGGAAGAAGCTAAGCTGGTAACCTTCACGTTTGTTCCCTATCTCTGCCGAAGGTCGTGCCGGTATCTCTTCTTTTTGAGAGGCTTCCATTTCTTTCAGAATTTCTTCGGCCCGTTGAACCACACTTCTCGGCATTCCTGCCATGCGGGCAACATGGATTCCGAAGCTGTGCTCGCTCCCACCCCGCACCAACTTCCGTAGGAAAATCACTTTTTTATCCAATTCCCTGATGGAAACATTATAGTTCTTGATCCGGTCGAATGTTTTCTCCATCTCGTTGAGCTCATGATAATGAGTAGCAAACAATGTTTTGGCTTTAGCCGTGGGATGCTCGTGGATGTGCTCCACCATAGCCCAGGCAATGGAGATGCCGTCGTATGTACTGGTTCCCCGGCCAATCTCATCGAGCAGGATCAGCGAGCGATTCG
>DATBXH010001066.1:0-2604 GCA_036514375.1 Bacteroidales bacterium
AGAGGTAATTTGTATAGTAAACGGTCATGGCAACGAATCTCGTGGCGGCGATATAATAATTTCGAAAGAATTAAACATGATATACCCTAGTACTTTCAAGGTAATTTTAAATACAGCAGAATTAGTTACTGGCCGAGGTTACACAGGTACCCATCCAGTCGGAAGTAAACTCATTGTGAATTATGAGGGCGATGTTGCATATTTAGAAATAAGAAACGTTGCACCTTCAGAGATATTGCTTTTAATAAATAGTTGATTTTAAAAGCTCTGTCAAACATAATACATTCTTATAACTGGAATCACCGTCGGGGAACATGTCATGAGTTGTCCATTTTCTTAAACTTGGAAAGCCTAAAAAACAAATATTCAATAAAGATTTACAAACTTCACTCGAATATACACGCTTGTTCTAAAGCGTTGGACCGGTATATACAGTTCCTTAAATTTATATACTATTCAAACTTTCCCATTTACTAATCTCTTAAAACCTAACATCATGAAGAAAACAAAAAGCCTGTTTATTGCAATGGCTGTAATTCTGACGAGCGGCTTATTATTAAGCTGTCAGAAAAATGATCGTGAAACTACGGTTATGGATAACGAAGTGGCTTTTGCCATCAATGTTTCTAATCTAAAAAGCATTTCACAGCTAAAAAGCATTATGGATTACAGTATGGCAGATGCTGCAAAAATAATCCTTACCATCCGGAATATCGATGGAAGTCCTACAAAATACACCTTATCAGAATTAAAAATTCTGCAAATGAACGGAGATTACTTCACACAAAAAATTGTTTTAAAAACCGGCAGTTATAAGTTAACCGAGTTTTTTATTTTGAACGCCGGTGATAGTACGATTTTTGCCACACCAATATCAGGTTCCCCGGAAGCACAAAATATCGATAATCCATTACCTGTCACATTCTCGGTGGCAAAAGACACAACAACGCGTGTGAATGTAGAAGTTCTAAGCACTGAAAAAAAGAAACCGGAAGATTTTGGGTTAACCCGTTTCCCAATCAGAGAAATAAAAACATTCAATATTATGATTGGAATAACGGATAAAGAGGGCGACAAGCTGCTTACAGCCAACCTTACTGTAAACAATGGCACTTATCTTTACAGGGATACCCTTGATGCTATTGCCAATAACATGGTAAGCATAAAAGACGGGTTGCCAAACTATACATTACAGGTCGAGAAACCTGTGTATAACACTTTTACTCATACGTATCCCATTGACTCTCTAAAAATGTACCAGGATTCAACCGGAAATTTACCCTTGATCATAGAACTTGAAAAACTCACTGTAACAGATTATGACGGGAATGTATATAAAACAGTGGTTATTGGTGATCAGATCTGGATGGCGGAAAATTTAAAAGTAACACATTACCGGAATGGCGACCCCATATCGAATGGTACCGGTATTGGAAATTATAGTGGGGAGGCTGAGCCAAAATATTATTTCAGTTATAACGACGACATCGGCAACGTTCTGGTTTATGGAAGACTATATACATGGTTTGCAGCTACCGATAGCAGGGATATTTGCCCAACAGGATGGCATCTGCCAAGTAATTCCGAACTGGTTGTCTTGGCCGAATATCTTGGAGGAAGCAGTGTTGCAGGTGGTAAGCTGAAGGAAACCGGGACTGCTCACTGGAACGCTCCTAATACGGGTGCAACAAATGAAAGCGGATTTAATGGTCTGCCGGGAGGAGTGAGAGGTAATGGAGACGAATTCAACGATCTTGGCTATGCTGGCTGTCATTGGTCTGTAACCGGGACCGACTCCCAATATGCCGTTTACTATGGGTTTATGTGTAATAATACAATTTTCTTTACGTACCCTGGCGGTACAAAAAAGGGCGGGTTTTCGATCAGGTGCATCAAGGATTGACAATGAGACCTAATGACATATATTCTTGGAAAATAATTTTGTTCTACTAACGAAATAGCAGTAATAAGGAGCTCTATGGTTTACTATATTTTTCTCCTAATAAGGTTTTCATGAAATTAGCACTACCCACTGAAGCTTCTATTACTGCTATTTAAACTAAAAATTAAGAAAATTGATGCTGTATTCTGCAGACTTTTATACTGTCTAGAAAATCACTTACTCTATCACCGGCTTCTTTACTAACCCCATAAACAGAATACTGTTGGTCGAATTTTCCTTTATGGCAAAGATGAATGGCTTGTTTACGTTAAAATTCACATATACTGGCTCTGCCGGACCAACTGATGTCAACGATACGCCAACAACGGTTACGGCAGCAGCTTCCGTTCCTTCCTCATTTACCTCTACAAAGCTTTTATGTAACACAAACGAAATATACAACTGACCAGCTTCGTTAATACCAGTAAAGTCAGCGTTACTGGGATCAAAAGCTATCCCCATGCCCAGATTTACAAGATCCTGATTCAGCGTTTTCTTGTAACTGAATTTAAACTTCGGTAAGTTCACAAATACATTGGTACTATCGAGTTTACTTGTCCAGGATGTCCAATTTTCTGAGTTCAGGTTCGATATGACATCATTATAGGTTTTCCCTTCATTGGGTAATAACACCATCATGCTGAAGTCGCCTTTTCCATAAG
>DATBXH010001067.1:0-2719 GCA_036514375.1 Bacteroidales bacterium
TCTTCTCTTTCACTATGTTTGATGTTAACACTTTGTAAATTAATCACTGTACCTTTGGAAATTAATGATGAAGCTCATACATTTAGACAAGTATTAACGCCTTGAGAAAGCGAATAACCAAATACTACAGATCTTGTAATAAATCACTTGCCCGAATGGTTTTCTGTCAGGCGGGGTTAAATCAACACGTTACAAGCCCAAAATACTTGTGTTATAAAAAATGATAACAGCAATTGGTGTAATGGGCATGTTTGGCGGTCATTGCAAAAAGCTCCGAACAAAAGTTGATGAAAATTGATTATCTTTGTGAGGATAAATAAAAAATGATATGGGATTCGAAACGATTGAAATAAAGAATAATAAACGAGGATCGCAAGCGATAAGGATTCCGAAACAGATGAAAATTAATGATGATAAAGTCTATATCAAAAAAGTTGGCAATTCATTATATTTAATCCCTTTTCATAATCCTTGGCAGAACATGATTGACAGCTTAGATTCATTTACTTCAGACTTCATGGATAATCGTGAACAACCAAACAGTCAACAAAGAGAATCCTTCGATTAATGGAATATCTTCTTGATACTAATATTTGTATATACATCATCAAAAAAAGACCAATTAACGTTTTTGAAAAATTTAAAAGTTTATCAATCGGTAGTATAGGGATTTCTTCGATTACATTAGCTGAACTACAATATGGAATAATGAAAAGTTCCTATCCTGATAGGAACAGGGAAGCACTTGATAAGTTTATTACACCACTAGAGATTGTTGATTTTGATTATAATGCAACAGTTGAGTATGGTAAAATTCGAGCTGATTTGGAACGAAATGGAATACCGATAGGACCTTTGGATATGCTAATTGCTGCTCATGCTAGAAGCCGTGATTTAGTTTTGGTTACTAATAATGAAAAAGAGTTTAAGCGAATTTCAGGATTGAAAGTTGAAAATTGGATAAATTAAAATGCAACGAACCGCCAGCATCGTATAAATTTTATTGGAGTGAAAGTGCCAATTTTAAAGACATTACAGCTGATTAACATTTTTGTATGTTGCCATAGAATCGCCCTGAAATCCCCAACAAAACTTAGTGTGCCGAGAAGTAGAACCACGGCAATAAATAGGTTCTGCATGCTGTAGTAAAGATGGTGGAGACATTTGTAAGTTGAACCACCGGTATCGTCTTACAGGAGAGGGTATCAAACCACCAAATGGTGCTTTGGTAAAGAGCCAAGGTGCTGAGCGATTTGGAAAAGATAGTCCACGAGATTATCAGGTATGGATAAAGGAGTTGAACTAATAGTAACCGCTGATGAGGTGTCGAGAAGTTGGTCATCCCCTGTCAAAAGCTACGGAGTATGTTACGGAGTTATAAGCTTAACGGAAACCTGTTTACTGGTTAAGCGGCAGGCGTCATTCAGGCGGCAAGAACTTTATCCGGGCTTTATTACGGAACTCGGGAACCTGCAAAGCAATGTTAGGCAGTAACAATAAAGTGTGCTGTCAAAGGGAAATGCACAATGGGAACAACCCAGAGGCAGAAAACCGATGTGTTTTGTAGGGGCAGACTAATTCGTAGTAGTGAAGAAGTTCCTGTAATGGGAATGGAGCGAAGGGATTAGCTAGTATAGCAATATAAACTGCCAACCAGAAATGGGATGAGCTATAAGAAAATAAGCTATATTAGAAGAGCCGTATGAGGGGAGACTTTCAAGTACGGTTCTGTGAGAGGCTTGGGCTGAAATGCCCTTGCCTACTCGATTACGTGTCCGTTTGACGGTAATTCAAAAAAACATGAGACATATTGTTTATATATCGATTTTGCTTTTATCAATTAATTGTTCATTGATAAAAAGTAGCAATGATTCTAAAAATGGACTTGATAATAAACCTAAGATTGATTTAGATTCGCTATTAAATGTCAAGCAGAATGATCATTCAGCGATCTTAAAAAATGGAGAATTAAGTTTATGTTGTTATGACATTGTGAAAGTGGAAATTTTAGATTTAGCAATGTTTAAAAAGCAATCTGAGAAACATGCTCAAGATAATAGAATGCAAAATGTTAATGTTTACACATTTGAAGATTCATATTTTAAAGAGTTTTATAATTCTGAAATAAACAGACTTGATTTAGTTTATGGTAGGATAAATTCTGATAAAATACAGTTGAGCAATGGATTGAAAATAGGAATGACTAAATCAGGACTATTAGGATTGATTTTTAAGCAATCTAAATTGTTTGACTCGATTAATGATTTAAAAGTTTATGAAAATGAGATGGGTGATTATTGGACAAATTATATTTTCAAAAATGAGAAATTGGTTGAAATACAATTTGACTCTTCATATGATTGGATTGATAAGAAGCTAAAAAAATGAACTACCACCAACACGGCATATAAGGTGCGACAAGAAGTCAATTATTTCACTGTTAAACGTTCATTGAACAGATTTCATCTATTGCGCTGTCAATAGTCTCCTGGTCAGAGAAGCATTTTTGGTAACGAAATTAAGTGAAGCCCTGACGACAACGTAGCTATAGTTCCGCATAACCAGGATGAGGAACAAGGAATGTATGGTTAACATAAGTGAACTGTTGTTAAAGGTTTGATAGCGTGACAAGGCCAAAGATACGGACAGGCCTTGACCAAAAGTTAAGTGGTATTATTTTTTGTACCTTAAACCACCGGAAGATATACCCATCTTTCAT
>DATBXH010001068.1:0-2298 GCA_036514375.1 Bacteroidales bacterium
AAATATTTAACAAATTTGATTTTTGTTAAAACTGACACTACTACTGCCTTTGAAATCGAAAACTTTGTAAAAGTTTCAGAGAAAACATTTGATTGTTTAACTGATTATTTAATTAAAAATAAAACAAATACTGAATTTGATAATTATGTCAATAAATATGGTGATTATGGTACGTTTAGAATAAGTATTTTAACAAAGGATAATTTAAAAGTTATTTTTAAAATACGAGAACGTAGAAATTCTTATATCTTTTTCAGCCAATTCAAAAAATACCTAATTGATACAAATATTGATTCTAAAGTTGTTGATATGATTCAAGAATATATTATTAAGCGGATAGAAATTCCTGCGCCTGGATTTCCAGAAAAATAAAAAAGCCGCCGACACAGTATATATTTTATTGTTGTCTAAGTGCTAATTTCAAGGGTTTACTACTATCTAAATAATGTGCACCGTGATAATGAAACGCTTCGAAAATCCCCAACAAAACATATACTCAACGTTTAAACAGATTAGATAAGCAACCATAAATAAATAGTACCTGATATGAAAAGATTAGCCTTTACCGGAGTTTTATTAGTGATTATGACAATGAAAGGATTTTCGCAAATTGAAAAAAGTACGATACTTATTGGGGGATATGCCAATTTTACAGCTAATGAGAATAATACCATTTTTAGCCTAAATCCCAATTCCGGATTATTTTTAACTGATAGATTTTGTTTAGGAGTATCGTTACCAATCGTTTATGCATCAGATAATTTATATTGGGGATTAGCTCCTTTTGGAAGATATTATTTTCAACCAAAAGAATCCAAAAGTCTGTATATTTCAGGCGCAATTGGTATTACGAGCTTTATTAAATCAGAATATACTCTTACAAATAGGGCTTTGACTCTTGGAATTGGACATGTCTGGTTATTAAATAAAAGCGTTGGATTTGAGGTAGAAGCACAAGGGAATACCAGTTTTCACGATATAGACTTTGGAATATTTTTAGGATTTCAAATTTATTTTAATAAGTCGAAGGATTAAAAGGTGCTTGCTTGTACGCAAGGTATGCCTTTGTGAAAAATGAAACCTATGTAATTGATATTTACAACGATTACAGTACCTTTAGCATTAATTGTTTATTGAATAGCTTTGCATATGATTCAATATGAATATTTTGAAGAGGGTGAATTGATAATATTCAAGTATCGTGGTGCAATTGATAAGCCTACACTAATCTCGTTTATCGAATATATTTATAAAGAGACAGATGCAACTAATCTAAAAAAAATACTTTCCGATTTTAGAGATGCAACTATAGCCTTTGAGGAAGATGATTTAAAAGATATAGCGCACGCAAGGGCTTTTTATTCAAAGGGTTTTCCGGCTACCAGAACGACTTACCTGGTAGGTGGTCCAAGAGATACGGTTATAACAACGCTTGTATCCGATCAATATTTTAATGAGATTACAAATGTCAATGTTTTTTCCACAATTGAATTTTGCATAAGAAGTCTGGATTTACAAATTACAGATAAAGAGCTAAGCGATAGAATAAATAATTTAAAACATACATATAAAATAAATTAAGGCATAACCAGCACAACGAAACTATTGATTAACTTCTTAGTATAAGAATTAAACGATCGACATGAAAAAACTATTCCTGATCCTTTCTTTAATAACGATTACAGTTCGAATCCTTGGGCAAGAAACCCTAAAAAGGCAAATAGATTATTTGGGATGTACAACTGCTTTTATAGAATACAAAAATGAAATAGCTGAATCGTACTATTTAACAAGAACTTGGGTGTTTATTGACAAAAAAAGCGACACTCCGGAAAAAATAAGGCTGAAAGAATTCTGTCGGACCGGAGAGAATCGACTGGATGAGATGCTGAAATTATATGGTTATTTATTGGATACGGTTGATATAGTTAAGCTTTTGAAAGTTAAGGAAGATGTTGAAAAATTGATTGAAAAACAAAAGTACATAATGAATGCGCTCAGAAGTTTTGAGTCGTACGATGATCCTTTGATTGTTTTTGATGTAATACCCCCTGTTGAATATGGCGGAACTGTTGAAAAGTTGAAGGATACAATAATTCTGGAATTGGATAAACTAATTCAAAAAATTCAACTTGAATATGTTGATTATATTGGAAGACTGAATACTAATCAATCTTCGGCAGAGCCTTTAAAAACAAAAAAAATTAAGCAATTGTTGGATTTAATGAATGTTTCCGCAGAAGTTAAGGAACTATTGACAATTAGTAATAAATCGGGTTTGAGCCGAAATTATTTAGA
>DATBXH010001069.1:0-3874 GCA_036514375.1 Bacteroidales bacterium
CTGTGTCTAAAGATTCTCTTATTATTTGGGGTACCGGAATCGATGAGAATCTTGGAGATCGGGTATCAGTGACAATTATTGCAACCGGTTTTCAGGCAAACAGTATTCCCGAGCTCCATGTGGTGCCAAAAAAGGAGTCCGCGCCTGAGCGTATCCCGCTTTACGATAATTCAGGTTCCAGTCAGGAATTTAAGGTGAGGGATAGAACGAATAGTGAGGGGAATAAGCAACGGACCATTGAGTTCGATCTGACGGAAAAGAAGCAGGTACATACGCTTTCTCCGGAGGAAGATTATACCAAATATGAGGTTAAGGTGAATCCGCAAAAGGTTAATGAGCCTATCGAGAATTCGGTAAAAACAGGAAGGCCTAAGGAAACAGGATATACGTCTACTGACGAAAAGTCGAATATCGAGCAATTGGAGAGCATCCCTGCCTATGTTCGTAAGAACGTTAAAATAGATCAAAAACCTAAGACGGATACAACAATATCAAAATACTCCCTGAGCACAGACGAAGATAATAATATTCGCCTGCGCCAGAATAATTCGTACCTATATGATAATGTAGATTAAACAGGTTTAAAGGTTCAAGATTTAAAGTTGCGTGAAGCTTAAATCTTTGAAATCTAAACTTGGAACTTCAAACTTAAATTTTTTAAAATGAGCTTATTTGATCAGATAAACGAGGATATTAAGAAAGCAATGTTAAATAAAGAGCCTAAAGAAAGACTTGAAGCATTGCGTGCTATTAAAGCAGCATTCTTACTGGCAAAAACTGAAAAATCTAACGTAGAGCTTACCAATGATGTAGAGTTGAAAATACTCAATAAACTGGTAAAACAGAGACATGAATCAGCGGATATTTATAAACAACAAAACCGTCCTGATTTGTATGAAAAGGAAGTTGCCGAAGCAAAAGTTATCGAGGCATACATGCCCGCACAGATGACAGAGGCAGAAATTGAAGCTGTTATCAAATCGGTTATTGAAAAAGTCGGAGCTAAAGCCCCTTCTGATATGGGTAAGGTTATGGGCGCGGCCACAAAGGAACTGGCAGGCAAGGCCGAGGGTAAAATAATTTCTGAAATTGTAAAACGGTTGCTGGCATTATAGAATTGAGGATAAAGTTGTATAAAGATAGAGGAGGCTGTTTTCAAAAATAAAACGAGACAGCCTCTTTTAATTTCGTTAGTTGGAAGCCGCACTGAGTTTGTCTGTAAAACTTTAAAAAAACTACTCCTCTTCAGCAAGTTTTTACACCTATTGGTGTCTTATGGGAAAAGATTTTTTATCCAATCGCTTAACGTAATAATTATAAATAGAATACGAAATGAGAGTAAAATTACAATTGCTATTATTGTTCATGAGTTCGTGCGTCATTCTAAATGCACAAAATATAAGGCTTAGTGGCAAGGTTGTTGAGGTGGGAACACAAAAGACATTACCGGGAGTTGGAATAATAGTTTTCAGCTCAAAAGATACTACAAAAAAGCGCCTAACCAGCACCGATATTAACGGTGAATTTAGTATTTCAGGCTTACAGTCAAATTCTACTTATATTCTCAGAACGTCCTTCCTGGGATTCAGAGAACTGGTAAAAACATTTGAGGCCAAAACTGCCCCGGTATCAATAGGAACGTTAGCAATTCGTCAACAATCAAAGCTTTTGGACGAAGTAGTAGTTGAAGGGCAGAAAACACCGGTTGTTCAGAAAGGAGATACTACAGAAATGTCCGCATCTGCATATAAAGTAAATGTAGATGCTACTGCCCAGGACTTGGTGCAGAAAATGCCGGGTATTACCGTGGAAAACGGAACAGTTAAAGCACATGGAGAAGAAGTTAAACGTGTACTTGTTGATGGTAAGAATTATTTTGGCGAAGATGCTTCTATGGCCTTGCAGAATCTTCCTGCCGAAGTTGTAGACAAGGTTCAGGTTTATAATAAAATGAGTGATCAGGCCGAGTTTACAGGATTTGATGATGGCAATAGTTCCAAGGTGCTCAATATCGTGACCAGAGCTGATCGCCGTAAAGGAGAGAATGCAACCGCAACGGCAGGAACGGATTTCAGCGATAAATATCTTGTAACCGGCCGTTTGAATATTTTTCGTGGTGATAAAAAGATTACTTTATTGGGCGGAACCAATAACATAAATCAACAAAATTTCTCTACACAGGATATTTTAGGTGTTATGGGAGGTGGCAGTGGGGGCCGCGGTGCATATATTGGAAGGCAATCCGGTTTGAATAAGCCTAGCATGCTGGGAATTAACTACACCAATACCCTCAGCAAGAAAGTGACCATCAGTGGAAGCTACTTCTTTAACAAGCAGGATAATTATACCAATACAATCACTTCGCAGGAAAATACTGTGAACTTTGGCGATTCTATAAGTCGTCCTCGTAATACTTATCAGGTAAGTAATTCAACCAATGTTAATTTTAATCATCGGTTTGACATGAGACTGGAGTATACGATAGATTCAGCCAATTCTATTATCTGGGCGCCAAGATTTAGTACACAGGATAATAACAGAGGATCTAACTCCAATCAGTTTTCACGTAATACATTGCCTGATTTAATTCAATTTAAGGCAGATACCAGTAGCAATAGTAGCATTGGCTATAATTATGCCAACGATTTGACCTTCCGCCATAGATTTAGGAAAAAGGGGAGAACTATTTCTCTTGGAACTACAGTATCCGGGAACCTTAATAATGGAGATGGCCAAAGTTATTCTTTATTTCAAATCATAAATACGCCTGATTCGATATTAGACCAGCGGTCAGATTCTAAAACCTATGGAAATACATTTTCTTCAAATCTTTCTTATACAGAACCGATAGGAAAGATTAGCCTTCTTCAGTTCTCGTATAATGCTTCATTTTCAAAAAATAATACGGATCGAAAAGTATATGATAATAACTCTAATTTATTAGACGAAAAGTATTCAAATGTTTATTCGAGCGAGTATAATACCCAGAGAGCGGGAGTTTCATACATGATCAGAGGCAGTGAAAATTTATTTGCCAATGCAGGGGTCGATTATCAGTTGGCTACACTTTCGGGTGAGCGAACTTATCCCAGCAGGGCAAAGGTTGATAATAGGAACTTCGATAATTTATTACCCAATGCCATGATGAATATTAAGTTTTCGAAGAAGGCCAATCTTCGCCTTTTTTACAGAGCTTCAACCAATCCGCCTTCGGTAACTCAATTACAGGATGTAATAACCAAATCCGGAACATATAGCTATAATCAGGGTAATCCTAACCTGGAACACGAGTACACGAATAATTTAAGGCTTAATTTTCGGTTCTCTAACCCTGATAAATTTACAAATTTTAGTTTCAGCGTGTTTGGGAACTATACTGCAAATGCTATTGGTACAGCTATATATTATCCCTCTAGAGATTCTATAATTACCAGTGGTACTTCATCGGAAACTATTACCCCATTAGGAACATTAACCAAACCAATTAACTTTAGTAATGACTGGAGTGCCACGATGTTCTTTAATTATGGTTTCCTTTTTATGCCAATCAAGTGTAATCTTAATTTTTCCGGTAGTGCATCGCTGTCGAGTAATCCCGGATCTGTAAATAATATTTTGAATACTACCAACCAGAGTGTTTTTAACGGTAGACTCACTGTTGCCAGTAATATTAGCACCAATGTGGACTTCTTACTTTCATATACTGGAACGTATACTCTTGCAAACGTAACGTACCAGGGAGATATTTCGGAGATGAAAAACAAACTTTCAAACCCGAGTAATAAAACCTGGAACCATGGTATTAGTCTTACATCAACAATTACCATGTGGGAAAGATTGGTTTTTGTGAATACGGTTAATGAACAGCTCCTCA
>DATBXH010001070.1:0-2512 GCA_036514375.1 Bacteroidales bacterium
TTCGTTATTTTTCCGTTGAAACTCCTCGCGTTCCCTATCAGCTTCGGCCTTTTTGTTCTCAGCCTCCTGAAGCTGCATTACAATACGCTTTTCCCGCTCATCAATAGCTTTTAAAACCGGTTTGTAAAGAAACCGTTTCAACAACCAAACCAGCACGAGAAAGTTGATGAGTTGCGCTGCAACAGTGAACCAGTCGATAAGCATAATATTAACCTCCCGTTGCTTTGGATATCACATAATTCCAGAAAGGATTGGCAAAGATGAGGATCATCGATACCACAAAACAATAAATGGCCATGGATTCAATCATGGCAAGGCCAACAAACAATGTTCTGGTAATGGAAGATGCCGTATCCGGCTGTTGCGCCATCGAGCTGAGTGCTGATGCTACTGCCCGTCCTTCTCCCAATGCCGGGCCAACACTTCCTATTGCCATACAAATAGCTGCGGAAAAGACGGAAATTGCTCCAATAAAAGTGATGTTGTCCATAATAAATCCTCCTATGGTTGTTTAAAATGCTTGGTTGCTGACTCATGTGCTGCTGCCGCAATAAATACGGTAGCAAGGATGCTGAAAATATAGGCCTGTACCGATCCGGTTAAGAGCCCGAAGACACTCATAACCACCGGAAAGATAAATGGGGTGATGGTGAGCAGGATGGCAATCAGCATAACACCGCTCATCATGTTTCCGAACAAACGGACGGCCAGGGCAAGAGTACGTGAGAATTCACTCAGAATATGAAATGGTAGCATAAAGAAAACAGGCTTTATGAACGATTTTAAGTAATTTGCCAAACCATATTCTTTAATGTTAAAATAAGGTACTGCCACAAATACGCAGATTGCCAGGGCGGCAGTAGTAGACAACGAGCTGGTAGGGGGTTCGTAAAAAGGGAATATCGTTAACAGGTTGGAAAGAAAGAGAAACAGGAACAACGAACCCAAAAAGCTGATGTAATTTTCAGCTTTGGTTAGACCTACTTCTTCGATCTGTTTTTTGATGCCTGTCACAATCATTTCGAGAATACATTGCCAGCGGGAGATTTTGATATCGGTGCGGAGTTTTCGGGTGATCAGTTTCGAACCAATGACCAGGATCAGCATCAAAAACCAGGTGACGGCAATGGTAGCATTGATTTTAAAGATACCGTGTTCGGCATATATAATACCATCGGGACTAATTCTCATGGTCGACCTCCTTTACCAGATTTAATTTATTTACAGAGAGTACTTTTGTAACCCGCATCACGACATAGCGGGCAATGAGAAATCCTGCTAAACACATAACAGCGCGTTCCCAACGGCCTCCTGCGACGGCATAAAATCCTGCCATGGTTACCGCTATTCGTACTAGTAAACTACCAAAGAACCAGAGCACAGGCCGTTGTGATGCAACCCCCTTTTTGACGGTCCACCATAGCCCCCCAAAGAAGAAAAAACCGAGCGGTATTCCTGCCAAAAAGGTCAATGTCAGGGTGATTAGTTCATTCATGGTTATTTTCTTTATCTTTATGAATTTCATTGTGTTCTTTGGATAGCCAGTGCCAGGCGATCAAACATCCAATGATTAAACCGACAAGCAGAAGTGTAAGTGTCCAGGATTGTTTTCCGGCAAAATGTTTATCGAGCCATATACCCAACAGCGTGCCTAACAATGTAGGAATGGCTATCGACCAGCCAATCAACCCAAACATTCCCAACCCAAACCAGGTGCTTTGTTTTGATCTTCGTCTCTCTTTCAGTTTTCGGGTTTCTTTGGAATCAACCAAACGGCTTAGGTCACTTTGCTCAGGTGCTTTCATAAATAGATTATTTGTTATGCAAGCCCTCAGGGTTTTTAAAACCCTGAGGGTTTTGTGAGCATATCATTTACTTTTGTCTGAATTCTTCCAGGCGTCGGATAAATCCTATTTCCAGTTTTGCCATGACCGAACGGACGTTTTTTTCGTGTTCATCGATGGTCAGAAATTCTCGGTTTACAGCCTCATGCAGCTGCCCAAGGTTTGCTCCGCCAATAGCATTGCGCACGGAAATGTAAACATTAGTCCCTGCCTTGACCAATATTCCTTCATCAATAGCAATAAAGACTTCTCCTTCAGCTTCAGTTTCATAAGTAAGGATCCCGGGAGCCAAAGCAGCAGTGCAGTCGAGCCGCTGTGGCAAAATGCCGAATGAACCCTGTGGTGTTTCCGCCACGATACGTTTCACATCGGTTTTGTAAGCAAAAACCTGGTAGGGGAGAAGGATTTTCATATTTATGAGGCTAGGTTCCATGTTCATTTCTTTACTTCGCCAATGGTCCCGATCATGTAAAATGCATTTTCGGGATAATCTTTAAATTCATCATTTAGTATCATTTCGCAGCCGTCCAACGCATCCTTCAGACTGACGAGTTTCCCGGGAATACCGCTGAACTGCTCGGTTGTAAAGAATGGCTGTGTTAAGAATCGTTCCAGTTTCCGGGCACGGAAAACAACTTTTCTATCGTCAGGTGATAGTTGTTCCAATC
>DATBXH010001071.1:0-3352 GCA_036514375.1 Bacteroidales bacterium
AAGTTCCCAAACTTCTTTACGAGGTTTTTAGCCGCAATAACAGTTTCGTTACTTTTCATCAGGTACAGAGTTTTCGGTCATCAAAGCAATAAAACAATCTTCAATCCCAGGTTTAATCTCTTCCACCAAAACATTATTGTGACCTTTACTTTCAATAAACGTTTTGATTTTAAGGGCAGAAACCTGATCGGAAATATCCGTGTAATGCAGGTACTGGCCAAAAAGGTGTACACTGAAGCATTCTGGGTACTGGGTCAAATCATCCTTGAGTTGATACATGTTTGCAGACCTTATGGCAAATAACTTTCTTGGAAATTTACCTACAATTCCCTGTGGTGTATCTATCTGCATAATTTTACCATCCTGAATAAGAGCTACCCGATCGCAAAGGCTTGCTTCGTCCATATAAGGTGTGGAGACAATGATGGTAATACCGCTGTGTCGAAGTTTTTTCAGCATTTCCCAAAATTCTTTTCGTGAGACAGCGTCCACGCCTGTTGTAGGTTCATCCAGCACCAGCAATTCAGGTTTATGAATAAGCGCGCAAGAAAGGGCCAGTTTTTGCTTCATACCGCCTGAAAGCTTTCCGGCCGGACGTTTTTTAAACGGCTCAATTTGAACGTATATATCACGGATGAGATCATAATTTTCCTCAATAGTGGTACCAAATATGGTAGCAAAAAAAGTAAGGTTCTCTTCTACCGATAAATCCTGGTAAAGCGAGAAACGGCCGGGCATGTAACCTATATTCCTTCGAATGGCTTTGTAATCTTTTACTACATCCCAATTATTGACAGAAAGTGTGCCTTTATCGGCTAGGAGCAACGTGGCAATAATGCGGAATAAGGTTGTTTTGCCAGCTCCATCCGGTCCAATGAATCCAAATAACTCATTCTTTTCTACAGAAAAAGATAAATCTGTCAAAGCTCTTGTCGGGCCGTAGGATTTAAAAATATTTTCAGCAGTTATAAACATGATTTCAATGACTTATAATAATGTCAAACTTAGTCCTCGCACCAAACAAATGCTTCAATAAAGAAACCGTTATTATTATGTCGATATTCAATGGATTGGACTATTCCTTTTTCTCCAGACCAGCAAATTGCGTTCTGTTTTAAGCTTTCCAGATCATTATCCGGTAAGAAATCATGAATATTAAACCACTCATTAATCCTGGGAACAAATGGTAAATCGGTCCAATAGTCAATATCCTTAGTCTCAGTTGACAATACCAATTTTATATTCATCGTAATAAGCAGTTCGTTTTAAGTTTAAAACTTCACTTCACCAGGCATACCTATCTTCAGGCTACCGTCGTTATTAACTGTTACTTTAACCGCATAAACCAAATTGACACGTTCTTCTCTTGTTTGAATAATCTTTGGTGTAAACTCAGCCTCCGGAGAAACCCAACTTACTGTGCCCTCATAGGTTTTTGTATTTCCCTTTTCCTGATCGATTAAAACCGTTACTTTTTGACCGATCTTTACCAAAGCAAGCTGCGATCCGCTAACATAAACCCTCAAAATCATTTGATTCATGTCGGCTATTTTGTAAAGCGTTTTCCCAGGTGCGGCAATTTCCGAAGCTTCAATATATTTCTCCAAGACCGTGCCGCTAATAGGATTCACTATCCTACAACGATTTATCTGATCCTTTATTTGAGCAATTTGCTTGTCATAAGCCTCAACTTCATCGACTACGGCAGAATTCTGCGTTTTTATCGACTCTATCTGGCTGTCAATTACTTTAATCTTGCCATTAATGTCATCAAGCTGCTTCACGGGGATGGCCTTATCCCTCATTAATCGTTCTGTTCGGGCCTTATCAACCAGTAAAGTTCCTTTCTGTTCTTCCTGAACGGCAATCTGAGAAAGGATATTACTTATCTTCGCTGCAGACGCATTACGCTGGGCAGTTAACTGATCGCGTTTCAAGGCCAATTGTATGGTATCGATTAATCCTACTGTATCTCCGGCTTTGAGAGTTTGGCCTTCCTCCACAGAGAATTTAAGCAGTTTGCCCTGAATTTCCGATGAAACTAATACTTCCACCGTTTCGAAATTGCCATATGCATCGGATTTGCCATTTTTAGATGAACAACCTGAAAGTACAAACAGAGTGGCCGCAAGGATGGTGATTGTCTTCATATATTTGTTTATTTTATTATAATCGGTTACGTAATAATTATAAAACACCTTTTGCCAGCAAATAATTGGCTTTTGACTGAACCAACTGAATTTTATGGGTCTCAAGATTAATCTTTGCGATCGTTTCGGCATTCAAGTCAACCAAATAATCCGTAGATGTAATGACCCCATTTTCAAGTCGTGAAGCTGATGCTTTGGTAATCCGACTGCGCAACTCAACAATCTGGTCATCGCGTTTTAAAGCTTCTTCCAATTTCTGAATACTGGATAACCGGTTTTGGAGATCGACATTCAGATTCACGTCAAACGCCTCGCGTTTATCCTGAATCATCTGTTTCTGGACGTCTAGTACCTGCCTGTCGTGTCTGTTCTTGCTCCAATCCCACAAAGTCCATTTTAATGAAGCACCAACAATATAATAAGTATTAAAATTATTGCTAAGCATGTTCAGACCCGGGCGTCCATATCCACCCTGGGCAAACGCATAAACCTTTGGCCGCAGTGTAGTGCCGGTTAACTGCTTACTGTCCTCCAGACGTTCTGTCTGTAGATCAAACAATTTGTATTCCGGTCTGGCTGGCACAGTTGTATCCTTTACTGATATTACAGGCATTTCGAGACTGATGCTATCTGGTACGGGCTTGCCAACGAGAATTGATAAAATATTCAATGTGCTATTCCGATTGATATCAATTTCGGCAAGTTGCTGTTCTACTTTTAATCGCTCAGCTTCAAGAATGTCCAGATCAGAGGGCGTAAGAACACCGTTTTGTACTGAGGAAGTCACAACGCTCTCCCGGTCCTTAATCTCATTTAACGTAGCATTCAAAAGTTTTCTATTCTCCTGTAAGGAAAGCAACTGGAAATAAGCATTGTTCACCTGCTCTCTGATTTTGTATAAATCAACATCCACTTGCTGTTCATCAACAGCAGAAGAAGCTTCTTCAAGCTTGCGCTGATAATGGATTGACCCGCCGTCATACAATACCTGATTAACATCCAGGGTCACTTTATACTGGTCCTTGGCCTGACTCATGGATTGCCGGCCTGTCGGAGTTGGAATGGTAATGTTAATTCCATCTGACTGATAGGAAGTCTGCCCGTTGAGTGAAACCTGAGGTAAATAACCGCTTTGCACACTGCTTATTTTCAAATTTGCTGCTGCCTGAATTAAAGCCTTGTCTTTTGCCGTTGGATAATTA
>DATBXH010001072.1:0-2946 GCA_036514375.1 Bacteroidales bacterium
GAGCAGAACAAATTAATAACGCCTTAATTCAACTTAACCAGGTAACTCAACAAAATGCCTCTGCTTCTGAAGAGCTTGCAACAAATTCGGAAGAACTTGCTAACCAGGCAGAGCATCTTCGAGAAATTATATCTTTTTTCAAATTGGGAGAAAATATTGGAGGGCAGCATTCAATGATCTCCAAGCCTAAACATTCGCCAGCTTTTATTACACAGCCCAAAGATCAGAAATACTCAACTTCTTCCGAAAGGTTGAAACAGAAAATAAATGCCGGAATAAATCTCAGTTTAAAAAATCGCGAATCGGACGAAAACAACAAAATGTTTGATAAGTATTAGATCGATTATTGGTAGAAGTAATTATACAGGACCTGAAGGTTTAATTTAATCAGGCTCTGTATGATTATTTTAATTTTATGGCCCTCAGCATCTCTCTTTTCCCTGGAGGGCCAGACAAACGTTCTACTTTAAATCCTACTTTTTCCAATATCCTGCGCACGGCTCCTTTGGCACAATATGTAGTGAGAATTCCGTTTTCATTCATATTTTCAAACAACTTTCCGAACACATCTTCGCTCCATAGCTCTGGTTGTCTGGAAGGTGAGAATGCATCAAAATAAACCAGATCGTAACTGTCAGTGAAGGAATAATCAAGCAGATTTTCTTTTATTTTATAAAGTTGAAAATCCGGCGTGATCTCTGTCTTTTTATTCCATGGTGCGTTGTGCAATGCTTTGAACGTTTTTTCATCGGAATTTAAATATCTGGAATATTTTAATTGCTCAAACTCTATGCTTCCTAAAGGGAACAGCTCAATCGACTGATATTCTATTTTAATGTTAAGTTTTTCTGACTCTATCAGCGTGAGGAAAGCATTCAGACCAGTACCAAAACCAACTTCGAAAATCTGGGCAGGGTTTTTCTGACAAGCTTTGAAGCCTGCATCTATAAAAACATGTATCGATTCAGTAACTGCTCCGTTTACCGAGTGATAGGTTTCCTGAAAAACATCCGAATAAACCGTTTTGGAACCGTCTACTGTGTTTTGTATTGTCAGATTCAATGATGGATAATTTAGTAACTTCGTCTCCCAAAATTAGAATTTTAAAGATTAGTGTGAAACTTAACTTTGCACATAATGTTTTATCAGAAAAATGATAGAAATGATAACTCCACCGGTCGCAGATAAAATCAGAAAAGAACTTGTGAATCTCGGCGATACACGTGTCGATGATTATTATTGGTTAAATGAAAGAGAAAATCCTAAAGTGCTTGAATACCTAAATGCAGAGAATGCCTATACGGAAGACATACTTCATGATGTTCAGGGATTACGAAAGAAATTGTTTGAAGAAATAGTTGGTAGGATAAAGCAGACAGATGAATCGGTTCCATACAAAGTGCGTGGGTATTTTTATTATTACAGATACGAAGAAGGAAAGGAATATCCCATTCATTGTCGCAAGAAAGATAGCTTGGATGCTGCTGAAGAAATACTAATTGATGTAAATGAATTGGCGAAAGGATTTAATTATTGCCATGTAACTGGTTTGGAGGTCAGTCCTGATAATAATTGGCTGGTTTTCGGTATAGATACTCTCAGTCGTCGCCTTTATACCTTGAGATTTAAAAATTTACTGACCGGAGAGATTATAGATGAAACCATCCCAAATACGCACGGGTCTGGAGCTTGGGCAAACGATAATAAGACGTTGTTTTATACATTGAAAAATACAGAGACTCTACGTGATGAATGGATCATGAAACATACACTATGTACTTCTGTAAATTCAGATTTGGAGATCTTTCATGAGATGAATGACGCCTTCTACACTGGAGTTTTCAAAACAAAGTCGGAAAAATACCTTATGATTGCCTCTACCAGTACAGTTTCAGATGAATACCAGTATCTCGATGCTGACACACCACATGGTAAGTTCACTCTTATCCAACCCCGGGAGCGAGGCCTGGAATATTCTGTAGATCATTTTGGCGATCATTTTTATATTCGGACGAATCTTCAAGCTGTTAATTTCCGATTGATGAAGACCTCCATCAATCAGACTCTGAAAGCATCTTGGACCGAAGTAATTCCTCACCGTCATGATGTATTGATTGATGGGTTTGAGATCTTCCGTGATTTTTTAGTCATTTCCGAAAGGAAAAATGCTACAAATCAGATACGCATTATGAGATGGGACAATACATCAGAGCATTATATTACGTTTGATGAAGAAGTTTATCAAGCAGGTATCGATTATAATCCCGATTTCGACAGCAATATTCTCCGTTTTCAATATAGTTCACTTACAACACCGAATTCCGTTTACGATTACCACATGATTACCCGCGAGCGTAAGCTGATGAAAAGGCAGGAAGTTATAGGTGAATTTGATCCGCGCAATTACGAGTCAAAGAGAATATTTGCAACATCTTTCGATGGTGCTAAAGTTCCAATATCCCTGGTTTACAGGAAGGGAGCCTGGTTCTCTGGTAAGAATCATCTGTTGCTTTATGGGTACGGATCATATGGTATTTCCATGGATCCTTTTTTTAATTCTGTCCGGTTGAGTTTGCTCGACAGAGGATTTGTGTATGCCATTGCTCACATTAGAGGAGGACAGGAACTTGGCCGTCCATGGTATGAGGACGGAAAACTTCTGAAAAAGAAGAACACATTTACCGATTTTATTGCCTGTGCAGAAGAATTAATTCGTCAGAACTATACTTCTCCGGAAAAACTGTTTGCCATGGGAGGCAGTGCAGGTGGACTTCTTATGGGCGCAGTAATAAACATGCGTCCTGACTTGTTTAAAGGAGTTGTTGCCGCCGTTCCTTTTGTGGATGTGGTAAACACAATGCTTGATGAAAGCATTCCGTTAACCACAGGTGAATACGATGAGTGGGGAAGTCCAAATAAAGAAGAGTTTTACAATTATATTAAGTC
>DATBXH010001073.1:0-3273 GCA_036514375.1 Bacteroidales bacterium
TGAAAAAGATACGGAGAAATTATACCGCGGAACAGGCATAGGCCTCGCCATTTGCAGGAAATTGGTTGAAAACCTGGGTGGAAGAATCTGGATAGAATCCAAACTAAATGTTGGATCTTCCTTTAAATTTACGCTTCCCAAAAAGGAAGGAGAACAGGCATCAAACGAAGCTCATCATAATCAGAATTCCGAGAGAGGAACGCTAAATAACAAACAAATTCTCATCACGGAGGATGAGCCAACAAACTATGAATTGCTTTCCAAAATTCTGACTACCCAGGGCGCGATCATCTCCTGGGCCAAAAATGGAGAAGAGGCTGTGAAATACCTGGAGAAAAGGAACTGGCCTGATGATGCGGTTGTATTGATGGATATTAAAATGCCTTTGATGGATGGGTACGAGGCTACACGAATTATTAAAGGTAAAAACAAAAAAATTCCTGTGATTGCAGTTACTGCCTATGCCTTGTCCAATGATAGACAGGAAATCCTGAAAAAAGGATTTGATGATTATATTTCAAAACCCATTAATAAAGATTTACTGGTTTCGCAGATACTTAAGCTAAGTAAAGGAATCCCCGGTCCCGCTTAAAAAACAAAGAGACTGCCTAAAAAGTCTTTGATGCGGTAGATTATGTAGAGCGTACTGATCTGTATTACAAAATGGAGCGCTGAGCGTAGTCTCCAGACTTTTAAGATGGCCTCTTTTTGTTATCCCGGAAAATATTCTTTTTAATAAGCCCTTCTATCTCGTCCTTCCACGTAATTAATAAACGAATTATTGGCGACCTTATTCCCACCAGGTGTAGGGTAATTACCGGTAAAGTACCAGTCACCCAAATCGTGCGGACAGGCTTTATGAAGATTGTCAACAGACTGGTAAATAATATCAAGTTCGGCCTTTGTTTCTGAAGTACGGAGCATGGTTGCAATCTTTTTGGAAATTTGTTCCGGCGTAAACGGTGCGTATATAGCCTTCACAAAATTATCCACCTGATCTTTGGGCTTATCTACATGTTCTTTACAAAGTTTATACACTTCGTTAATGATAGCTGATCTCCCGCTTTCTTTCAGTAATGCAATAGCTGCCTGAAAGGCGATAAAATCACCAAGTTTGGCCATATCAATCCCATAGCAATCCGGGAATCTTATTTGTGGAGACGACGAAACAATAATGATTTTCTTCGGTTCAAGACGGTCGAGAATTTTTATGATACTTTGTTTAAGGGTAGTACCACGAACAATGGAATCGTCAATAACGACAAGGTTATCAATCCCCTTCTCAACAGTACCATAGGTTATATCATATACATGCCCAACAAGGTTGTTCCTGCCTTTATCCTGTGCAATAAAAGTTCTGAGTTTGGCATCTTTAACAGCTACCTTTTCCACCCTGAAATTTTCGCCCATGATCTCGTCGAGCAAGGCAGGGGTAAGATTGGCACCGGCTTCCAATATCCTTTTTTTCTTTTTCACATTCAGGAACTCCTCAAACTCTCCAATCATTCCGTAGAAAGCCGATTCAGCAGTATTGGGAATATACGAAAACACCGTATGAGCCAAATCGTAATTAACAGATTTTAAAATGTCAGGGATCAACAATTTACCGAGCATTTTACGCTCCTGGTAAATCTCCTGGTCGCTGCCACGCGAAAAATAGATTCGTTCGAATGAACAAGAGCGTCGTTCCTGAGGCTCCCGGACTTCTTCTTCAGATACTTTTCCATTTTTCTTGATAATAAAAGCATAGCCAGGTCTCAGTTCCTTTATATCCGAAGTACGAAGATTAAATGCTGTCTGTATAACAGGACGCTCGGACGCAACCACGGCCACCTCGTCATCATGATAATAAAAAGCAGGACGTATCCCCCAGGGATCACGGCACACAAACGCATCGCCATGTCCGACGATACCGGCAATGGCATAACCGCCATCCCATTTCTTGCTCGATTCTTTAAGAATATTTTTTACGCTAACATGTTCACCGATAAGACGTGTAATATCCACATTTTCTTTTCCTTCCGCCTTAAATTTATCGAACAGCCGCTGCACTTCCCTGTCGAGGAAATGCCCCACATTTTCGAGCACAGTTACCGTATCGGAGAAATCTTTTGGATGCTGACCAAAGTTGATGAGGATCTCGAACAGTTCGGCTACATTGGTCAGGTTAAAATTACCCGCAAGAACAAGATTTCTGGTTTTCCAGTTATTAACCCTCAAAACAGGGTGTACATTGTTAATGTTGTTACTTCCGAACGTTCCGTAACGTAAATGTCCAAGATAAATTTCTCCTGCAAAAGGCAAATCCAGCTTGGCAGAATGCGGATCATCAAGAATACCGGGATACTCTTTGGAGGCTTCCTCAAAATCCTTATAAACTTTTCTGAATATATGATCAATAGAATTCTCTTCAATGGAACGGTGTCTGTGAATATATTCATTACCAGGCTGCGGATCAAATTTTATACAGGCCAAACCAGCTCCATCCTGCCCTCGATTGCGTTGTTTCTCCATCATCAAATAGAGCTTTTGCAGCCCATACATCCACGTCCCATACTTCAACTGGTAGTATTCCAAAGGTTTTAACAATCTAACCAGGGCAATACCACAATCATGCTGCAACGCATCGGTCATCTGAAATCCTTCTTTATTAAAGTTTGTTATAATCTATATCTTCCCGAACATAAAAGGCATTAGGGAACAAAGGCTCTATCTCTTTCAGCATCCGGAAAGCATCTGTGATTGTCCGGAAATTTCCAACATAAACGGACCACCATGGAGCCTTTACCACAATATAGGCATCTACATCAGGAAACTTCTCTAAAAATTTTGAACGGGCGGCAATTGCCCTCTGTTGAGCAACCTGGCTGTTTCCTCTATAGATCTGTATCCGGTAACCACGGATAGTCCCTTTTTTTGCATTTCTTTCAATAATTTTATTGAGCAACTCATCAATACGCTTATCCTGAATAACCTGAACATGTCCCTGCGAGCCTTCCTGTCGCTGAAGATTAGAAATAATGTAAGGAGTTGTTACAGTCGTGTTGGTTTGTGCACAGATATAAAATGGGAAGTTTAATAAAGAAAAACAGAGTGTTATAATTATTTTCATCGTCTTACAGATGCAATATTTAGGGCACAAAATTAATTAAAAAATTAAATGCAAAGGCATTTCTAACCATCAACCATGCTTCCTATCAATTAATCAACTGATAGTCCTTGACTTCAATTTTCTTTCGATATAACAAGGAATGAACGTTTATAGTTCCGGAT
>DATBXH010001074.1:0-3056 GCA_036514375.1 Bacteroidales bacterium
AAATTATATGGTTGTGTTTAATAAATTTTGTGTTTTAATACAAATTAACAATTAAGTTCACACGGTGTTAGCTGAGTAAAATTGTAAATTTTTCAACACTCGTTAATTGCTTGTGCTTCAATCTTGAAAAATCCTAAAAAACTTGTACGTTTGTGTATATGAAGCTTTCAATAATAATAGTAAATTATAATGTCAGGTATTTTCTGGAACAGTGCTTGTTCTCTGTTTATAAGGCTATTTCTCAGATTGAAGCTGAGGTTATCGTTGTTGATAACAATTCTGTTGATGGCTCCGAAGTAATGATCCGCAGCCGCTTCCCTGAAATTAAATTGATTGTAAACCAGCAGAATCTTGGATTTGCTAAAGCAAATAATCAGGCATTGACAGTTGCAAAAGGAGAATACATGCTTTTGCTCAACCCTGATACAGTTTTGGAGGAAACCACCCTCGGCAGTTGCCTTTCATTTATGGATTTGCATAAGGAAACCGGAGCATTGGGCCCAAAAATGATTGATGGAAAAGGCAGATTTTTACCCGAATCCAAAAGAGGGCTGCCAACTCCGAAAGTGGCTTTCTATAAGATATTTGGACTTGCCTTGTTGTTCCCAAAATCCAAAAGGTTTGGGAAGTATTACCTTGGCCATACAAGTAACGATGAAACCCAGGAAGTGGAAGTGCTTACGGGTGCTTTTATGCTAATTCGTCGTTCTGTTTTGGATGTTACAGGGTTTTTGGATGAAAGCTTTTTTATGTATGGCGAAGACATTGATCTGTCATTTAGAATCAGTCAGGCTGGGTTTAAACTTTATTACTATCCGGAAACTTCGATTATACACTATAAAGGAGAAAGTACAAAAAAAGGTAGTCTTAACTATGTGATTATCTTTTATAAAGCCATGAAGATTTTTGCCAATAAAGCGTTTACGGGTAATATGGTAAATATTTATTCTTTTCTCATAAGCTTCGCGATATACCTGAGGGCAGGACTGTCCGTGCTTAACCGATCGTTAAGATGGTTGTTGCCACTGTTTTTGGATGCTTCAATAACTTATATTGGTTGCTATCAATTGGCTTTGCTTTGGGCAAATATTCACTTTCACCGAGCAGATTACTATTCGTCTGATATTCTGAGTGGTGGAATATTAGTTTTTTCACTTGCAATGGTTTCTGCAAACTTATTGTTTGGAGGATACAGGTCGCCGTATAATCTACTGCGTGTTTCAAGGGCCATTCTTTATGGAGCAATCATAGTATTGGTGGTTTACGCGTTGTTACCATTACAATTAAGGTTTTCAAGGATATTGATATTGTTTGGAAGTGCCTGGTCGTTAGTTGTTTCAATAATTGTCAGGGTTTTATTAAGTCTTACCGGTTTTAGGTCTTACCGGCTCGATTTAAAGAAAAGACGACGTATTGCTATTGTTGGCTTTCAGGACGAATCGGAGCGTATAAAAGAATTACTCAAACTATCCGGTGTTGTTATGGAACAGATAATGCATGTTTGCCCTAAAAAGGAAACACCTTCAGAATATTTCTGCGGAAACTTGGGCCAATTAAGAGAAATAATTGATGTTCATCGTATTAACGAGGTGGTTTTTTGTGCGAAAGATATTGCATCCGAAATTATCATTGAGAATATGAAAGCATTGAAGGACACCAGTGTTGATTTTAAAATTGCTTCTCCCGGCAGTAATTCTGTAATTGGCAGTAATTCAGCCAATACATCAGGCGATCTTTATACAATTAAGGTAGATTAGTAGAATAGGAGATTTCTTCATTTTCATTTTTGACTAACCCGTACCGCATCAAGGTAAAAAACAGGTCAAATCTCATCCGTATTATGTTTTTTTTCATAATTTCGTGAATAATAAATTTTTAACTACCTAATTACTCATGAAAGTCAGGCAGATTAACCGTTTGCTCTTTTTATTTTTAATCTTTTCATGTTATTTAGTTAAGCTATCAGCTCAGGATAAATCCAATCCAAAAGAAACTTTTTCAGAAGCCGAGTCATTTTTCCTTTTCGAAGAATATCTAGATGCATTACCATTATACATTAAGTTAAAAGACGAATTTCCAAACAATTACAATCTTGACTACAAAATTGGAAGGTGCTATTTAAACATGCCTTACGAAAAGACTAAAGCCATTACTTTTTTGGAAACCGCAGTTGACAATATTTCAATAGTTTCGAGGGACAATACGTTAAAGGAACAGAAGGCACCATTGGACGCTTTGTTTTATCTGGGTGATGCTTATAGAATCAATAATCAGCTGGAAAGAGCGATTCAAACATACAACGATTTTAAGAAACGTACTACTGATAAAATTTTTGACTTTACACTGGTTGACGATGAAATTAAGGCGTGCCGTTTAGCTCTCATCCTTGAAAAGAGACCAGTAACGGTTGTTACTGTTAATCTAGGTGAAATAGTTAATACTCGATTCTCAGAGTCAAATCCAGTTGTAACGCCCGATGAAACTATGATTGTTTACGCTGCGAAATTGCCATTTTATCAGGCTATGTTCTATTCAAAAAGGGAAAATGGAAGATGGTCAACCCCGGTTAATATGATTCCTGAACTAGGGATAGATGGTGATTGTTTTCCAACAAGTATATCGCCCGATGGTACAGAACTTTATCTTTACAGATCAAACGAATATCTTGGTGATCTGTATGTTACAAACTTCAAAAATGGTAAATGGGGAAAGATCAGAAAATTAAATGGAAATATAAATACAAAATATTGGGAATCACATGCCTGTATTTCCTCCGATGGTAAAACCCTTTATTTTACAAGTAACAGAAAAGGCGGGTACGGTGGTCTTGATATCTATAAAACTTCAAGGACATCCACGACGAACGACGATTGGGGACCGGCCCAAAACTTAGGACCTGTAATAAATTCTTCGTACAATGATGATACCCCTTTTATAACAGCCGATGGCAAACGCTTGTATTTTAGCTCATTCGGGCACGAAACAATGGGTGGTTATGATATTTTTTACTCAGACTTTAATGCTGATGGAACATGGGGGAAGCCGGTAAATATGGG
>DATBXH010001075.1:0-2430 GCA_036514375.1 Bacteroidales bacterium
TGAAAGGGTAAAGGAGATTAAAAATTATGTAAACGGACGAATTCACGACGTATACGGCATCGGTACCTTTTTAAGCAACGACGTGGGCGTGCAGGCCCTGAACATGGTGATTAAAATATTTGCTGCCAAACCATACGGCTACGATAATTTCGTTCCAACCGTAAAGCTCTCCGATGTGGAGGGAAAACATACCGGCGACGAAGAAGAAATAGCGCTGTGTTTAAAAGTTATAAGACAATGAGAAAGCAACAGAGCCTCTCGTGACATTTGATAAATTCATTAAAAGAACGACCGCATGAACCATAAGAATGCAATGCTCATCATCGATGCCCAGTACGATTTCTGTAATCCTCAGGGGGCATTATTCGTGGCAGGCGCCGATGCCGACATGAAAAGACTCGCCACATGGATCAAAAAGAACAAAGCTCAGATTGACCATATTTCGGTTACGATGGATAGTCACCCGGTTAATGATATCTCGCATCCATCGTTCTGGCAGGATAAAAACGGGAATTTTCCTAATCCTTTTACTCCTATAACTGCCCAGGATATAAAAGACGGCAAATGGACACCACGGTTCTTTCTCAAAGAGGCTATCGCTTATGTCGAAGCATTGGAAAAACAGGGAGAATTCGGACACTTCATCTGGCCTTACCATTGCCTCACCGGATCGAGGGGTGCAGCGCTCGACGACAACATGATGGACGAGCTCATCCACTGGACTCACGACGGGAAATATTATCATGTCGTCACGAAAGGAACATATCCGCTGACGGAGCATTTTGGTATCTTCAGGGCAAACGTACCTGTGGCAGACAGGCCCGAAACACAATTAAACCGGGACCTGATTGACACCCTCGGTAAATACGATCAGGTATTTTTGGCCGGTGAAGCAAAATCGCACTGTGTAGCCAACAGCTTAAAGCAAGCCATGGAGGAAGCTCCTGATCTTGCCTGTAAATTCATCATCCTTGAGGATTGCATGTCCAATGTGACGGGTTTGGGGCACCTGGGCGATCCTATCTATGCCAAAGCAAAAAGCATGGGCATCCGGTTTGCAAAATCAGCGGATATCATGCTCTGATTTCGCAGTATTTCCGTAAAATTTCCGCAAGTTTCTTAACAATTCAATAGATTTGCCGCAAAAGCAGAGGTTGCACTTAAAAGAACAAAAATTCATATGCTTCCGATAAAAATAGCAGTTGCTCAATTGGATATCAAAGCCGGTCACCCGGATGAAAATGCAGCAAAGATTATCCGCCATATTGAAAAGGCAAAACAAGAAGGCGACGATATCATCGTTTTCCCCGAAATGGCAGTGCCCGGATATTTACTAGGTGACGAGTGGGAAAATGCAGCATTCGTAAAGGACTGTTACGCTTACAACGAACAGATAAAAAATGCCACTGAAAATATCATTGCGATCTGGGGAAACATTGATCTGGATAGCTCCCGAAGAAGTGAAGATGGCCGAATCAGAAAATACAATGCTGCCTTTATCGCGCAGAACAAACAATACATTGGTACAGGACGCACCTATAAAACCCTGATGCCAAAATACAGGGAGTTCGACGACGAACGTCATTTCTATGCGTCACGGAAACTTGCCCAGGATAATGCCGTGGAAATGGAAAATCTTCTTTCTCCTTTTCAGGTTATCATCAATGGCCGTGAGAGAAAGCTGGGGATTATCCTTTGCGAAGATATGTGGAGCGACGACTATACCGTGGACCCGATCGACATCCTGTTAAAAAAGGGAAGTGAAGTGATCATCAACATATCCTGTTCGCCCTGGACATGGCGAAAGAATAATAAGCGGCACTCCGTGGTAAGAGATCGCATCAGGAAATCTCCGGTTTATTTTGTGTATGCCAATAACGTTGGCACACAAAACAACGGCAAGAACATCTTTCTTTTCGACGGAAACTCTACCATTTACAATCCCGACGGATCGCTGCTCAAAGTTTCCCGCGATTACACCGAAGAAACCTTAAAGGCGACCCTGTTTGGCCCAGCCAAAGAGACCATTCCCAGTCTGGTCATCAGCGACGAACGGGATAATGAAGAACTCTTTGCCGGTCTTGTTTATGGTATTAAAACATTCTTTTCCGGTTTTTCGGATAAAAAAGTGGTGATCGGTTTGAGCGGCGGCATAGACTCTGCTTTAAGTGCCGCCTTATTAACCGAAGCGTTGGGGCCGGAGAATGTGTTTGCCATCAACATGCCCTCAAAATTTAATTCGGAAACAACCAAAGGAGCTGCCAGGCTGCTGGCTCAGAACCTGGGTATCCATTATGCAACCATCCCTATTCAGACTTCCTTTGAGAATACGGTGAGAGAATTGGAGTCTGCCGAATTTGTGCGTATGGATGGGTCAGATACCCATACAGCCATTACTCTCTCAGGCTTAAATAAAGAAAATATCCAGGC
>DATBXH010001076.1:0-6801 GCA_036514375.1 Bacteroidales bacterium
GTTTTGAACCTGCCGATGGCGCTGATTTTAATCATTGGCGCCTTAAAACTTATTCCATCCAAAAGAGCGGCAACCAATATTAAATTTGACTGGTCCGGCATGATACTATTACTGGCCTGTCTGGCATTTTTTTCCTTTTCCATCAATCAGATCGACACGCAGGATTTTGTTGGTTCATTTACTTCTGCAAAGGTTCTCCCTTATTTTATATTGTCATTAGTTCTGCTGCCTGTTTTTATCGTTCTCCAGCGAAAGGCAGCGAGTCCCACCATCAATACACAATTATTCAGGTCGAAACAATTGACCATCTCGTATCTGCTTGCTTTTGGTGCCGGCTTGGGAGAAGTGGGTGTCATGTTTATTCCCGGCTTTGCAAAGTCTGCTTTTGGTATGAGCCACTTTGCTGCCAGTTTCGCGCTGATACCCCTTTTGTTGACTTTACTTATCGGTGCACCCTTATCAGGACGCCTGCTCGATAAAATAGGGTCAAAAACGGTCCTTTCTTTAGGGAGTCTTCTTATAACAATAGGTCTGGGAGGATTATGGCATTTTGCGAATACCAAAACCGGATTTTACATTTCCGAGGCCATCCTTGGACTAGGACTTTCTGCTGTACTCGGAGCTCCGCTCAGATACAATGTGAACCATGAAACTACGGATGATAACCGGGCATCTGGGCAAGGTATTCTTTCCGTATTCATGAGCATTGGACAGCTTGTAAGTGCAGCCTTGGTCGGTGCTTTAATTGCCAGCCTTGGAGGAGGAATTTTGGGTTATGAGGGAGCTTTCAGTGCGCTGGCTGTTATTTCCGTTTTAATGGTAATTGTAACTTTCGGATTGAAAGCAAAAGCGAAAGATTTTCCATCGGGCGGCAAGGCAGAATAACCTCAAACTTATCTTCTTAATTAAGATTTATTGGTGATAATTAACATTTTTTCACTAACATCGCTAATTGTTTTTGCTAAATTCGTCGACGCTGAGTGGATTGGATATGACCGGTTGGGAAAATATATTATTTGAGAATCGCAATAAAAAATACGGAGCATTCGAGCTTCGGAAGAAATCGACTAAATACCTTGCTACAGGACTTGTTTTAAGTCTTTTGCTGATATTCGTTTCCTCTGCTGCCCTATTTATTATCTTCAATTCCGAACTTTTTTTTCCTCAGAAACTACCTAAAACTATCAGTATCGAAGCTATGCAAATGGCCGATTTAGACGATTTTCGTTTTCCTGATCCTCCGCCACCCTCACCAAAGACAAGTCAGGACTTGTCCAAAGCACTCCTTGTTGACAGTACTTTTGAAGAAAAAAAGAGGCTGATAGCCCTGATGTTGGTGAAGGCACCGGACTTAAAGGCGACAGTCTGTATGTTCATGTCGATAAGTTCCCGGTTTTTGTAGGAGGTACCGAAGCTTTGACCCGGTTTCTAGTCAAAAATCTTTCGGAAACAGCACGTAGAAGTAAAGTACGATTAAAGGTAATTGTGCAGTTCACAGTGTCTAAAACCGGTGATGTTCGGGAAATTGTTGTCATTTCAGGTCCCAACCCGGATATTAATAAAGATGTTATCAAAGTCATCGGAATGCTTCCAAGATGGGAACCAGCTCAGCAAAATGGGCATCCTGTGAGTTTCCGTTTTAACCTTCCTATAAACCTTTGATCTTGTAATTCTCATCAAATCAGTACAAAATCTTTCACAGATTTTAGAGTTGTTAATATAAATAATGGTTATATTTGTCTTCTCAAAAATACATTCAGTATGACAAGTTTTATCGTGCTCAGTATGATTGGCGGTAGCGAGTGGCTGCTAATATTTATTGTTGTAGTTCTTTTGTTTGGAGGTAAAAAGATTCCGGAACTTATGAAAGGATTAGGAGAAGGAATCAGGGAATTTAAGAAGGCTTCGAAAGTAGAAGACGAAAAGTCAGACAAACCGCTTACCGAAGGAAAGTAGGCATATATATATTTGCTATCCCTCGTTGCATCCTGCTAATTGTAAACGTCATCCATTATTTCTTTGTAAATCGTGGATGGCGTTTATTTTTATTGACAAATAAACAAAAAATAAAACCCCTCTTTCAGTTTCGAAAGAGGGGTTTTACATATTAGGAATGTTTAGATTACATCATTCCACCCATGCCGCCCATGCCCGGATTTGGCATAGCAGGAGCTTTTTCATCTTCCTTCTCGGCAAGTACACATTCTGTAGTTAACAACATACCTGCAATCGAAGCAGCATTTTCAAGTGCAACACGCGAAACTTTGGTCGGGTCAATCACACCAGCTGCAAACAAATCTTCGTAAACATCGGTGCGGGCATTGTAACCAAAATCACCTTTGCCTTCTTTTACTTTCTGGACAACTACAGCGCCATCCAAACCTGCGTTTTCAACGATTTGGCGAAGCGGCTCTTCCAATGCACGACGTACGATTGCAATACCTGTGTTTTCGTCTTCATTATCACCTTTATGATTGTCCAGTGACGCAATTGCCCTGATGTAGGAAACTCCACCACCAGTTACGATACCTTCTTCAACAGCCGCACGGGTTGCGCTGAGAGCATCGTTTACACGATCCTTTTTTTCTTTCATTTCAACTTCAGTAGCAGCACCAATGTAAAGAACTGCAACACCACCTGCTAACTTGGCCAGACGCTCCTGGAGTTTTTCGCGATCGTAATCAGATGTGGTATTTTCTATCTGAGCACGAATCTGAGCAACACGTGCATCAATTTGTTTCTTTTCACCAGCACCGTTTACAATGGTTGTATTGTCCTTGTTAATGGAAATTTTCTCAGCTTTGCCTAACATGTTTATGTTAGCACCTTCGAGTTTCAAACCTTTTTCTTCGGAAATAACTGTACCGCCAGTCAAGATGGCAATGTCTTCGAGCATTTCTTTACGACGATCGCCGAAGCCCGGAGCTTTAACGGCAGATACACGTAATGAACCTCTTAATTTATTTACGACTAAAGTTGCGAGAGCCTCGCCGTCAATATCTTCAGCAATAATTAACAAAGGTTTACCGGTTTGTAAGGATTGCTCCAGAATAGGAAGAAGATCTTTCATGGTTGAAATCTTCTTATCATAGATCAGGATGAACGGGCTTTCGAGTACACATTCCATCTTTTCCGTATCAGTCACGAAATAAGGAGAAATATAACCACGATCGAACTGCATACCTTCAACAACTTCAACAGTTGTATCCGACGATTTGGATTCTTCTACAGTGATAACGCCTTCTTTTTTCACTTTACCCATGGCTTCGGCAATGAGTTTACCGATTTCGTTATCGTTATTAGCAGAAACAGTGGCAACTTGCTCTATTTTCTTGAGGTCGTCACCAACTGATTTGGATTGTTTTTTAAGATTTTCAACAACTTTTATCACAGCCTTATCGATACCTCTTTTCAGGTCCATTGGGTTTGCCCCAGCTGTAACATTCTTTAATCCAACGGTAACGAGCGATTGAGCAAGTACAGTGGCAGTTGTTGTTCCGTCGCCTGCATCATCGTTAGTTTTGGAGGCAACTTCTTTTACCATTTGTGCGCCAAGGTTTTCAACTTTATTAGTAAGTTCAACCTCCTTAGCAACAGTTACACCATCCTTGGTTATTTGTGGAGCACCGAATTTCTTGTCAATTACAACATTCCGACCTTTGGGGCCAAGAGTTACCTTTACAGCGTTGGCTAGCTGATCAACGCCTTTTTTAAGTAAATCGCGCGCTTCAATATTGAATTTAATTTCTTTTGCCATAATTATAATTAATTATTTATTATTGTTAATTGATTATTAAATTGTTGTATTTAAGATTTATTGCCAATTGACAACAATCAATTAAATAACAGCCAGAATGTCAGACTGACGCATCATCAGATAGTCCTTGCCGTCAACATTAAGTTCGGTTCCGGAGTATTTACCATATAATACAACGTCACCTACTTTAACTTCCATTTTGTCGTCTTTAGTGCCAGGACCAGCGGCAACTACAGTACCTTTCTGAGGTTTTTCCTTAGCAGTATCCGGAATGATAATTCCGCTTGCTGTTTTTTCTTCGGCCTGCATCGGTTCAACAAGCACTCTGTCGGCTAATGGTTTAATTTTTACTTCTGCCATGATAATATCTATTAAAGGTTAAACATTCTAATTATTTTCAGTGTGACATTTCATATTTTGTGCCAAAACGTTCCGAAGGGTTTAAACATCAAGGAATGCGACATATTTTCAGATAGAAATTTAATAATTTGTCAGGAATTATCTGACAAAAAGCTCATTTAGCCTGAGTTGTCAGAATTTTTACAAAAATAAAAAAGTATCAGCATGAATGACATACTGACACTTTTTATATTTTATCAGGCAATTATTTCTTAACCGGTTGAGATGTCGAATTTTTATTAGATTGAGCAGGAGCTGGTGTAGCGGCTGATTTATTAGCCGGAGCGTTTACAGGGAACTGAGGAATCTGGGTTTGGCCCTGGGTTCTTACATCTTGCTCAATGGCTGATTTAGGTCCGGCTTCTTTACTTTTGATAGTAATAGACGACAACAAGCAAAGGAATAATAAAGCCCCGGCAAGTGTCCATGTTGCTTTTTCAAGAAAATCGGCGGTTTTACGAACTCCCATGTATTGATTGGACGAGGCAAAATTTGAGGCCAAACCGCCGCCCTTCGAATTCTGAACAAGAACGATCAGAATAAGTAACACACAAATGATTATAATAAAAACAGAAAGAAATACATTCATAATTGGTTAATTTATAATTATTTTACGTTATTTCGGAGCTCTTCAATCCGACTGGCAAAGTAAGTGCTTTTTTCAGGAAATTTCAAAATTAATTTTTCATAAATGGAAATAGCTTTATCGTAAAGTTTCTGGCTTATATAAACAGTTGCCAATGTTTCGGTAACCATTTCTTCATTGTCTTCCACACTGCTCAGCGATATATCCTCGCGTGAATCAGAAAGATCGAGTCTGTTTGCAGTAAAAACGGGATTTTCCTCAATAAATTTATCAATCAGGTCAAATGCTGAAGATTGAACATTTATTCCAGAATCATCATCGCTTAGTGAAATTTCCTCATCAAGCTCAAAATCCTGAGTTTGATAACGGATGTCACCTGACCTCTGACTTGATACCGAAAATTCAATCACCTTAGCTGATTCGTTATCTGCATATTGAAGTGGCAAATTATCATCAATCTCCAACAGCTCATTAGTCTTATCTATAATTGAAGCTGGCTCTACAACCGGTTCCTGAGCCAACGGTTTTGATTCAGTTTTTGACCGAACATTAAAATTATAAAGGAAATTAAACAATACTTGTCTATCCGGCACATGAACCGCAGATTCTCTTAATTGTTGATCGTACTGCTCACTGTTTGATCTCTTCAAATTATAAAGTAGGAGGAGATGAGCAGTATGAAAGAAAGGATAGTCACGCACAAGGTCAGTGAGCGCACTTTTATCGGCAACAGCAACTTGTTCGGGAGACTGAATCAAGGAAAAAAATATGTCTTTATTCATAAAGTGGTTTCTTTTATTACCAGTTTACAAATGCTTTATCAAAAATATCCTGTATCAAGTGATCGAGCATGTCTTTATAATCGCTTGATCCTTCAATATCAGAGGGATTTTTGTCTGCCGGATAATCAACATACCTTGTAAAATTGGTCTCATAATCCCATTTTGAATCCTTTGAGTTTGAATATTTTACTTTAATAGTAATTGACAATCTGTTAAGAGCTGCTGTCACAACATTACCTCCTTGAGGAGCCATAGGCTGTGTAGTATAGCTTTCAATACTTCCCTGAAAGTTAATATCACCAGTTCCGTTTGTAAGCTTTAAAGAAGTCTGTGATAAAAGCTTGTCTTTTAGTTTTTCAGTCAGATCCTGTGCAAGGGTTGGTTGCACTATAGATGCCTGGTTTTTAAAATATTCCACATTAGCAGTTTTACACTCCGGGTTAATGGTAACACCTTTCATATCGTAGCCAAATGAGGCACCACCAATTCGAAAGGAACATCCGTTTGCAATGAATCCCAGGAAAACTATTCCACTGATGAAAGTTATTTTGCTAATTATATTGAATTTCATGCGAAAATTATAAATCTTCTAAGTTATATTCTTTTATTTTCCTATACAAAGTTCGTTCCGAGATTCCGAGCTCGTTTGCTGCATACTTCCGTTTACCTGCATGCTTTTCCAAAGCCTTTTTAATAAGTTCTACCTCTTTATCTGTAAGAGATAAAGATTCTTCAACTATTTCCTCGGTATCTTGAATGTGACTAGTGTCCACCTTATTAAGGTCGAGAGTTTTTGCGGTTTCCGGATTAGGTTTAACCAAAGGTTGGATATTTCCATAAAGTTTTTCGATGATTTGGGCATTGTCTTCCTGTACATCAACATGCTCCATTCCTTTTTTCATAAGATTGAGGACCAGCTTCTTTAAATCGTTCATGTCATTCTTCATATCAAACAAAATCTTATAAAGAATTTCACGCTCTGATGCAAAGCTCTTATGATCCTCCTGATTATAAATCGCTGGAAGCTTAACACCCAAATAATCAGGCAGATATTTACGAAGCTTTTCAGCTGTGATGTTACGATTTGTTTCAATTACTGAGATTTGCTCAGCTATATTTTTGAGTTGACGGATATTCCCGGGCCATTCATAAGAAATTAATATGCGTTGCGCCTCGTCGTCTAGGACAATAGCAGGCATACGATATTTTTCCGCAAAATCGTTAGCAAATTTCCTAAATAACAAATTTATATCCTCAACGCGATCGCGAAGAGGAGG
>DATBXH010001077.1:0-3268 GCA_036514375.1 Bacteroidales bacterium
TGGATAATACCTCGTTATAATACCGGTCATTATTACAATTTATGGTATTACAGATATTTTCTCCGGCATCGGTCAGGCTCAAGGTGGCCATTCGTCTGTTTTCAGCCGGAATGATCCGATCTACAAGTCCAACATTTACAAGCCCGTCTATGGTCCGGCTTATTGTACTTTTGTCCAATCCCAATGTTTTTGCAAGTTCTGAAACGGATTCCTTCTTCTTGCTCTCTATTTCCAGAAGCGTAAGGCATTGGGGCAGTGTTACACCATTACAACACGATTCATTGTTTTGCACAAAAACCTCACGTTCAAACCGTCGTAAGAGTTCCCGGAATTTTTTAATTTTTTGATTATCTGCTTCGATCATATTTAAGATTGCAAATTAAAACTGTTGCAAGTTACAACTATTTGTAATTAATTTCAACTCCGGATGATAAATAATAGGTTATGGATATAAAAAAATTCGTGTAAACGAATAGATGCAATTTAATTTGGAATCCAATTTAGTAGAGCATATCAGCGTTCCAGTGATATTCGCAATAAAATATTTGTAGATCACCTAATTTAGGTGATACTAAACCTGATGTTAAGAGGTGGATTTAAATAATTTTTTTTACCTTTGTATAGTTTGGATTTGTTGGTTAGTGAAAGGCTCAGTCGTGATGACTTGGCCTTTTTTTATTTTGCATTTTTAAAAATTTGACGGATGATACAATTTTCCCCGAAAGGATACGTATAATAATCGGATCCAAATTCAATGACCACCTGTAATTAGTTTAGGTTTATAAACCAACATTTTGTAATATGAATAGAACTGAAGTATCCAGGCGTTTGGCAACGGTTAGAATCGAATTGATCGAATCAAAACTTCATCTAAAAGAGATGATAGAGCATCCGGACTGGCAGGGGTTAATCGAATTAGAAAAGGATAATTCAAAGGAATTGTTACAAACATTAGATTTCGTAATGAATTATCTAAAAACACTGGAAAAAGAGTTTTCACATCATAGAAGGTACCGCAGGAGATAGCTTATAAATATTTTAATTATCTCTGCTTTAATCATTAAAATTTGGATTTGATGGTTAGCTAAAAAGGCTATGTCGTAACGGTATCGATTTTTATTTATTAAGGGGGTGTATTATAGATAATGATAATTTTTAGAAATTATTGATACTATTTTTGAGGGGTGTTATCGAAATTATATATAAATATTTTATCATCTATTTAAATTATTATACCTTTGTAATAGTTAGTAGTGTTTTTCTCATAAATTGGTAGTAGTTGTAAATGTTAGTAATGTAGCAAAGGGCTTTTCGTGAGAACCACCCTTTTCTTTTGGTATCAATTAAAACTATTCAGCTAAGATATTTGTCTATATAATAAGTTTAACAATTTAGTAAATTAGTTAGTGAAGGGTCGTTCGTGAGAACCACCCTTACTTTTTTATATTGAGTTGATATACCCATTTGTCCGGTCAGACTCTTTCTTTTTTTCGATATTAGTTATTATAGTTAGACGGAACATTTAACATTTCTTAGCATTAAATCAGATATTTTTATCTTATTTTTACGCAACCATTTTCATTCATATCCGTTTATTGGTTCAATGAAAAAAGTCTTTTCCATATTACTTATAGCTGTTGTAATGCTTTCAAGCATTCACTTTACGGTAGCAACACACTTCTGTGGTGGTAAGGTTGCTGCTGTTAAGGCGGGACTGGAAGGCACAACGGCTAGTTGCGGTATGGAAAACAATAATGCTAACTGCACGGTTAATTCAGGAATATCATCTGCAGATTGCTGCACAAACATCTCGCATACGGTATCTGTGGATAATTACAAGGTTAACCCGGTTTTAGAAATACAGAAAATCCAACTGATATTGTTACAGGCATTTTTAGCACCTGTACTCTATAGTTTACAAATTCAACCCATCCTTAGTGTTTCCTCTGCAAATGAAGGTCTTCACCATTCGTTACTGTCCCTTACCGGGAGACTTGCCTTCATTTGTGTTTTCCGTAAATGATTTATAATCAACTTCACATTGCAGAGAGCTTCTCAAAGCATCCTGTTGGTTATTCTTTATCATTTCTTTAAATATTAATTTTTAACAGTTTCTATTATGAAAAAAGTAAGATTTTTCATTACTGCAATTTTTGCGGTAGTAATGGGCGTAAACTCTTTTGCCCAAACACATGATCTTTCCAAAACGCCTTCAACCAAAACTGCCACTATCAAAGTGTGGGGCAATTGTGAGTCGTGTCAGGCCCGTATCGAAAAGGCCGCTAAAACAAACGGTGTTTCAAAAGCATCCTGGAATAAGGATACCAAAATACTGACTCTCGTTTATGATCCTTCAAAGGTGAGCAGCGATGATGTACAGAAAAAGATTGCAGCCGTTGGTCACGACACCGAAAAATACAAAGCAGACGATAAAGCTTACAATAGCTTGCCGGGTTGCTGCAAATACGAAAGAAAAAAATAATGATCTCAAAACTTAATATCCAATTAACATTAAAAAAAGAAGTATGAAAACGAGTTTTATTGCAACAGGGTTATTAACTTTAATGGTATTTGTTACAAATTGTAAGAAGGATAACCAAACCAATGCAGATTATGCTGCCATTAATACTAATATTAGTGATTCTAAAACCGCCTTATCCCTCTCTCAGTCTTACAACGACACGTTAATCACGTATTTCGATACGGCTAAGGTGCATAAGAACAATGTGAACTGCATTAAGTATGACAAGCTGTATCACAAAAGCGATTCAATGTTTACGGCTCATTATAATATGTTTGGCGGTGAAATGTACCAGGATGACATCATGATGAAAGGCTATACGCCGGGTAGTATGATGGGTGGAGGTACCACAAATACCGGTATGATGGATATGCACCAGATTCAGGGCGATACTGCCATGATGAACGGCTACTATAATAGTATGATACAGTTGCATAATAAACATCAATCCTATCATAACAGCATATATAATTAAGCAATCATTAACCTAAAAATTAATTAGCATGAAAAAATTAGTTTTTATTGTAGCGGTGGCGGCGGCAGGCATGTTTGCATTTTATGGATGTGGCAGTAGCAGTACTTCTTCCAAAGGGAGTGCTACCGAACAAAAGACAGCCATGAAAACCATTTACACATGCGAGATGCACCCTGAAGTGGTGAGTGATAAACCAGGCAAGTGTCCCAAATGCGGCATGGAGCTGACTGAAAAGCAGGTTCCTGTGGATTCTTTAAAGACAACACCTGCCG
>DATBXH010001078.1:0-8280 GCA_036514375.1 Bacteroidales bacterium
ATCCCCCGACACGGGGGACTTTCTGCCCTGAACAAAATAAAGTTTCGTAAATTTCTGATCTACGAAGCTCCAAAAGTCCCCCAATTGTGGGATTAGGGGGTACAAATAGCAGGGTTTTAATATCCAGCCTATTAAAAACTCTTATTTCTCCCAGAATGTCGGACTGATCCGTGAATTTATAAAAAACAAAAGAGGGTGTCTTAAAAATCGAGAATTGAGCGTAGTCTGGAGACCATGCTCAGCGCTCCGTACTGTAGTACAGAGCAGTATGCTCGGCATAATTTATTCACTTGTCGTTCACGAGAACGCTTCGCTTAGTTACTCACTTCGTTCGTGAGAACACTTCGTTAAGTTCCAGATTACGCTGCATCAAAGACTTTTTAGACACCTTCTTCGTTTATCGGTTTTTTGCTATGCTTCTAATATCTCGTCCAAATTTTCAAGAGCCATCGTGAATCCTTCTTTAAAGCCCATTTCAATTATTTTTTCCAAATCAGATAGTTTTTTGTGTTTGATTGTCACATGCACTATCGTAGTGGAATCAGCCGATTCTATAAAATCCACACTCCAGTCCGAACGGGGAAAATCATTGTTAACATTACCTTTATCGTCACAAAAAGCGTCCAGAAATTTAAAATTTGTTTTGGGAGTAATAGATTTGTAATCAGCCCTGGCCCAATGTTCTTCTCCTTCCGGTCCGACCATTGCATAAAGCCTGAACCCCCCTTCCGTAAAGTTCATTGTTTTTGTTCTGGATTTCCATGGCTTTGGCGCCCACCACTGATCGAGAATTTTACTCTCAGTCCAGGCGGACCAAACCTTGGAAATAGATGCACTAAATTCTCTTTTTACTCTTACAGTACTGTTTTCCTTGTCAACAGTAAAATCCATTAAAAGACTTGTTTTCATAATATTAAGAATTTAAGTTATTTAATACCTGGTCAAGTTGATCGAAACGGTTTTCCCAAAGCTGTTTGAATTGTTCCAACCATTTATCAATTTCTTTCATTTTATCTATTTCGAGTTGATAGTAGATTTGTCTGCCTACTTTTTCCTGTTTTACGATCTCGCATTCGCATAATATCTTAATATGTTTTGACACCGCCTGTCGTGTTGAATCAAATTTCTCTGCCAATGCGTTTGGTGTCATGGCCTGAACCGCAATCAGTGTTAAAATCGCTCTTCGGGTTGGGTCTGCAATGGCTTGGAATACGTCTCGTTTCATTTTGAAAGATTATTTTATGCAATCAATTAGTTGCAAATATAAATGCAATTATTCGGTTGCGCAAATATTTTTATTTCTTTTATGTATTTCAATCATCTTGCTGTTAATAAGAACCTATTCCGTATTTATGGTAATTCATTTCAAAACAACTAGTTCAATAATTAAACGAAACCGGTTGTTTCTTCTGATACTTCGGAATCTGGTAAATAGTAACGAATTGTTACATTTGTTCGGAATATCGAACGCTATGAGCTATGGAAAAAGAATTAATTAAAAACGTTCAAAACGACAGATTCGCAGCATATGTTGGCATACGGCTCGTTGAGGTTGGCAAAGGATTCGCTGTAACCGAATTGACTTTGAGTGAGAACCACCTGAATGGTTTAGACAGAATTCAGGGTGGTGTCATTTTCACACTGGCCGATTATGCCTTTGGGGCCGCTTCTAACTCGCATGGCTTTGCAACCGTCGGAATTAACGTAAATATCTCTTATTATAAAACACCGACAGGAAAGGTCATCAGAGCCGAAGCCAAAGAAATAAGTGCTCAAAACAAAATTGTCGGTTACCAGGTAAATGTTCTGGACGAAGACGGGTCGCTTATTGCGAATGTGAATGGATTAGGATACAGAAAACGTTAAGATAATATCTTTGATAGCAGGACAACAGAATGTTTCGCATAAGCCCTTCTGACTATAAATTTAGAAGGGCTTGTTTTTTTGGCATCGTTAAGAGAATCTTTCCTTCCAAAATGTAGCTTTTTTTAAGACATGCGATTTCAAATGCAGACATAATTTACTGTATATATAGCGATTAAATCAAATGGCATAAATCTTGGTTTCGTTCACCAGCAAGATGATTTAATTGTAAAACTAAAACCGGTATGCCATGAAAATTGCATTTCCTTTATTGAACGAAAAAGAACTGGCAGTTGACTTTGCCCATTCTCATTACATTGGTATTTATGATGAGACTACAGGTGCAACAGATTTAATACCTGTTTCAGGTATTAGAAAAACAGTTGGTTCAACGCTTTTCCTTGATGGCGTGAGTTGCCAGGGTTTAAATTTTGTAGCAAGTCCGTTTTTCAGTTATATGATACTAAGGGTTTTTAAAGAAAATGAGATTGAGACTTTAAAGGCAAAAGGCACCAGCCTGGACGATAACATCAGGTATTTTAAAAATCGCACACTTAAACCTTTCAATGTATATGAATCGCTGCTTATTGGTGATTGTGTCAGGGATTGCACAGGTTGTGGTTCGTCATGCTCTGAAAATTAAAAACCTAAAACTTGAAACAATGTCAATACGTAACGCAATTTTTTTGTTGGATGCCATTGATAATGATTTGGAATTACGCGAACAAATGTATCAGTGTGTGGATTATAGCGAACTTATGGAATACCTTAAATTGAAAGGTTATCCGTTTTCGAAAGATGAATTTGAAGAGGCAGTCAGTTATTTGCATGTGAAATGTCAAACCGTGGAGAATGCCCAACTCCTCCTTCAGAAAGCCGAATGGCTTCGGTTTCTGTTGTTTATCAATCAAAAAATGGCTTCATGAAAGTTTCATACAGGCCATTGGGAAAGGTAAGGGATAAGGAACCTGATAGTAACGGATTTGATCATAAAAAGATGGATATTTTCCCGGTTTGAGATCTTAAGAAAACATATTAATTATCTTCCATAGTTAAAGTAGTATTTTTAAATAAGGGGTATAAAGGGAAATAAAGTTAGATTTTGATTTTATTTTTTAATTTTGCGTAGGGGGGTATGTTAATAATGTATATTATTTGCAATACAACCTATATGAAATGGAGGGGTTATGGCAGGGTATTGTAGAAAAACAGGAGACGAATGTTATGGCGTGAAAGAGCTAAAATTACTTTTTGAAATCAGCACCATGCTTAATAAAGTTAAGCACGATTTAAAAAGCAATCTGGATCCTGTCATTGAGCTTTTAGCCAATTATCTTTCGGCAGAAAAGGTTATCTTAACTATCTTAAACAGGGGCAACAACCAAATCTCTATCGAAGTGGCTTTTGGCCTGACAGAAGAAGAACAAAGCCGTGGTATTTATAAGGTTGGCGAGGGTATTATCGGTAAGGTTGTGGAAACAGGTAAAGCGGTGGTCATTCCAAAGATATCGGAGCATGATGGGTATCTCAATAAAACCAGGTTGAATTTAAATGGGCGCGATTTATCGTTTATCTGCGTCCCCATCCGTGAAGAAAATGAAATTGTTGGAACACTTAGTATACACCGGGTATACAATCAGCACATCACTATATCCGAAGATGCACGTATTTTATCTATTGTTGGTTCCATGGTAGCTCAGGCTGTGCGTACCCGTCAGGAATATGCAGAGGAAATCAATAAGTTAGTTGATGAAAATGCAAAACTGCATTCCGAGTTGAAAGAACGCATTCGTCCTGCCAATATCATTGGCAATTCAGGGAAAATGCAGGCGGTTTTTGACCTGATTGAACGGGTTGCACCTACCAGTGCTACAGTCCTTATTAGGGGAGAAAGCGGTGTGGGAAAAGAACTGATAGCCGATGCTATTCATTACAACAGCTTGCGGAAGAATAAACCTTTTATAAAGGTTAATTGTGCTGCATTGCCGGATAGTTTGATTGAGAGTGAACTTTTTGGTCATGAGCGTGGTGCTTTTACCGGTGCCAATGTTATGCGCAAGGGCCGTTTCGAAGCAGCAGAAGGAGGAACTATTTTTCTTGATGAGATTGGAGATTTACCCGCTTCCACCCAGGTTAAATTACTTCGCATCCTGCAGGAACGTGAGTTCGAAAGATTAGGCAGTACCAAACCCATAAAGGTGGATGTGCGCATTGTTTGCGCTACCAACCGAAACCTGGAAGAATGCATAGAGAAAGAAACTTTTCGGGAAGATTTATATTACCGAATAAACGTTTTTCCGATTTACATTCCGGCGTTGCGGGAACGATTAAATGATATCCCAGGTCTGGCCGATCATTTTATTGCCAAATTCAACAAAAACCATAACAAAACCATTAAGCGGGTTTCTGCATCAGCCATCGACATGCTGATGGTTTACCACTGGCCTGGTAATATCCGTGAACTCGAGAACTGCATCGAAAGGGCATGTATCCTGAGCATCGATAATGTGATACGCTCCAGCAATTTGCCGCCAACTTTGCAAACAGCCATATCGTCCAAAACAAAATCATCCGGTACACTGGAGGCTGTTATCGACAACGTCGAAAAGCAAATGATTCTGGATACCCTCATTGGCACCAGGGGGAATTTGGTAAAAGCCGCAGAAATACTTGGCATTACAGAACGTATGATGGGTATCCGGATTAAAAAATACGACATTGACCCTAAACGATATAAAGTAGAACGAAAAAATGCAAAACAGCTCAGCTGAGAAGGATGTTTCCTTTGTTTTCTGTGACTATACGAATGATTACCACTGCAGACGGTTTACAGAATTAATTAATCATTACATGGTAGATCCGATGGGAGGAGTAAAACCTTTATCTCCCGGAGAACAGTTACATCTGCTCGATGGCATGCTTAACCATACCTCAGCTTTGGTAATGTTTGCAGTGATAGATGATGAAATTGTCGGACTGGTGACTTGTTTTATCAACTTTTCCACATTTAAGGTCAAGAAATATTTATACGTACATGATATTATTGTGCAAAAGGAATATCGCGGATTTGGCGTTGGGAGAAAGCTCATGGAAAAATGCATTGACATTGCAAGGGAAAGAAACTATTGCAAGGTTACCCTCGAAGTCCGCGATGACAATTCAAATGCCAAAGCTCTTTATAAAAGCCTTGGTTTTAATGACACCGAACCAATGATGCATTTTTGGACAAAGGTGTTATAATCTACTGACAATATTTATTTAGGAGTAAAATTACGGTACTTCTCCAAGGAGCCTTGGATGTTAGTCTGAACAACAAGGGAATCTTCCAATCCTTCAGGAACATTCTACGGAACTTTCTGGAGGCTAATTGAAACTTTTCGGTAGAGTAGATTAGAGGAACTCTATCTTGGGTCAGGGAAGGCTTCTCTGGTATCAGAAGTATACATGGAGATGTATGAGGGTCGGATATTAACAAGTCGTTTAATTTTTATCTTATATCGCTGGTAGCAGATGGTTTGCATTGAATCATCTTTTACCTATATCAACAGTGGGCGGAGCCAGGTATTGTTTGAAGAAGGTATAGAGTGTAGTTAATGAAGCATTAGTTTGTGGAATCGCATGGCCGGTGCCATAATTGATGAGAGTGGAAGTAGGAATGCCGAGCGAATCCAACTTCGTTTTGAAATGCGCAATCTGATCCTGGTAATAGTGTTCATCATCTGTGTTATAGAAGAACAGGACAGGTGCTGTAGCTGATGATTTGACCAGATAAGCAGATCCCATGGTTTGCCAGAGATCATAATTGTTTGCCAGGGGGGCCCAAGCCCAGGGACACCGGATCTCCAGGTTCGAATCGCCATCACCCAAGGTGTTATAGATCTGGGTGTAATCGAAAACACCTGGTCCGAGCGCTGCTGCCTGAACATTATCGGGAATGCCGATGTTAAAACCTGTATTTTCAAAGCTTGGGACTATTCGGTCACCGATTGCCATCGATCCGGCAGTCGATCCACGGGAAAACCCGAAGATACCTATTTTGCCTGAAAGGCCTAATTCCGCACCCATGGCACGTAGTGTGCGAACAGCTGACTTTACCTTCCGGGCTGCATCGGGATTCGTTTCATAAGATTTGTAAGTATCGTTGCGCCCATTTGCAGGCTCACCTTTCCCCCACGGGCAGTATTTTGGGTGATCAGCTATCGCCCAGGCAATACCGTTGGCAGGTGAACCTTCCAGAAACGAATCGTTAAAGCCGGCCAGTGTGTATTTAAGATTCAGTCGTTGATCTTTGTTAGCATCTGTGAGTATCCCCTTTTTACTATCATAGGTGGCAAAGCTGTTACTATAGGAAAAAGACAAAATAACCGGTACGGTCACAGAGGCATTTGCCGGATAAATGATGTCCATGTGCAGTGTATCGCCCGTGGTATATTGTGCAGGGGTATTGTAAACAGTCGGATCATCCCTGAAGTAAGGCACATTACGTAAAATGCGGTACCCTTCAAACAAAACATAGGACTGGTAACGTGAACAGTTGCTGTATCCACAAAATGACCCTGCAGCGATGGAATCGTTGATTGCAATAATGTCTGCATTGATCCTGGGTGATATGGCATGAATGTTATTGGAGTAATTAAGTTCGATGACACGATAGCCTTGGGAAAGTAACCAGGCCACATCTGCGTCATTGCTGTTTCCTCCTAATTTAGTGAATCCCAGGTTCTCGAGATAGACAACGGTGAGGTAATTTCCATCAAAATCCCTGACAGGCGAATGGGCTTCCGTCGATGTGTAAATGATATTATTTCCTGTAACACCGCTGGCCCATTTGCCCGTTGAGGCCCGGGAGGTGAGGGACAAAGTCAGCTGGAATACACATAGTATCATTGTTCGCAGCCATAGCTCAGAAATCCTTATTGAATGCCGGCCAAATAAATTTTCCAACCACCGGGCTAAACAAAAAAACCGATCGAAAAAAGTCAGTATTCGCAATGAGATTTCAGAGAAGAAAAATGCGGGTGTGCTCAAATCATGTTTAATTCCAATTATCGTCATTTCTGTCAAACCTTTTCTGATGATTTTACAATCCATTGAGGTACCGGAAGCATATTTCGAATGATATAAACCTTCTTCCGTGACTCAGCCGGATCAACAAAAATAGAAAATTCCCTGCCAAATAATTCTTACTGCAATATAGTTCTGGCAGACATTGTATCCAACTAAAAGATACACATCAGATAGCCACTTAAACTTTAAAACAGGATAGGTTCGTATCGCACAAATTTATTCCAACTATCATCAGTCCAAAAGTAGAAATTAGTTGTTTCTCACTGGCTTTGGCAGATCAGCTTCTTTTCTTCTATCGTTTTCCAAATTCCGGATACGAAGAAATTGTTTTTTAATTCTGATATTTTATAATCAGTACCCCTGTTTCTTTGAATACAAATTTTAAAAATCCTACATTTTTGTAATATGATCCCTAAGATATCGACATAAAAGTATATTTTTTGTAATAAATTTTATACCAAATACCAGTTGCGATAAAAATTTTTAAAAAATTTTCCAATTGTAAATCAATTTCTTATACACTTCTTAGGGGGTGAATTTTTTTCTTTTTAAAAAATCGGCACGTAACATGCAATACTCTTATCGACAAACAAACAATTAGGAGGAAAAAGATGAGAAGAGTAGCAATCTATGGGAAAGGTGGAATTGGTAAGAGTACTACCACCCAGAACACCGTAGCTGGTTTAGCTGAAATGGGGAAAAATGTACTTGTGGTTGGTTGTGACCCCAAAGCCGATTCAACACGGCTTCTTTTGGGGGGCCTCGCACAAAAAACTGTACTGGATACTCTTCGCGAAGAAGGTGAAGATGTGGAACTCGATGATGTAATCAAACTCGGTTTTAAAGGAACCCGCTGTGTCGAATCCGGAGGCCCTGAGCCAGGTGTGGGTTGTGCAGGTCGTGGTATTATCACTTCAATAAACCTGCTCGAACAATTAGGCGCTTACGACGAAAATCAGTTCGAAACCGATTACGTGTTCTATGATGTGCTTGGAGATGTAGTTTGTGGTGGTTTTGCCATGCCTATGCGCGAAGGTAAAGCCCAGGAGATATATATCGTTTGCTCAGGTGAAATGATGGCAATGTATGCTGCCAACAATATCAGCAAAGGTATTGTAAAGTTTGCCGAAGCCGGGGGGGTACGTCTGGGAGGATTAATATGCAATAGTCGTAAAGTTGATAATGAACAGAATATGATAGAGGCCTTTGCCAAAAAACTAGGTACACAGATGATTCATTTCGTTCCCCGTGATAATATGGTTCAGCGTGCAGAGATCAACCGCAAAACAGTTATTGATTATGATCCTACACACTCACAGGCTGATGAGTATCGCAAACTGGCAAAGAAAA
>DATBXH010001079.1:0-2500 GCA_036514375.1 Bacteroidales bacterium
GACGCTCCGTACCATTGAATCCCCAAACTGCTTTGATGGTATGTGGGTTCATGTCAATAGTTTCACTACCGTAACACCAACATGGTGTCACAGTGAGAGTAACCTGTACGCCTTCGCGTTCAAATTTTTCCGCGCAAGCAGCAGCTTCTGCCACACGTCCAATGGTTGAATCTGCAATTACACATTCTACCTTGCTTCCGTCAGGATGACGAAGCCTGCTACTGATCAAATCGGCAACTCGTTTGGCCATTCCCATGGTTTGGCTCTCAAGGGACTCGCGTACACCGCCTAAACGTCCGTCAATTGTGGGCCGAATCCCTACTTTGGGTAACCCTCCTTTTAATCTGTTTATGTTTGACATTGTTATAATGTTTATTTGTTTATTAATTTTAAAATAGTTTTAGCCCATAATCCATTAATCATTCTTCATTTTTTCCATTCAATAATCAATTGACAATAATCATTCTCATAATGATCCTCTCACAATTAGCTTGGTAGGAATAATCTCCTGAATTTTTTGTTTTGTATTTACAAATTCGGCAGCTTTCCTTCCCATCTGTTCAAAGTCAGTGGAAATTACAGTGATGCCATTCTCAATGATTTCATACATAGGGGTATCGTTGTAAGCCAGCAAGCCTATGTCTTTACCCACCCTCAGACCTTTCTTTCGGCATAGTTTTATCACTTCAACAAGATCTTTCTGCCTGATGATAAAGTAGGCTGAGCCTGACTTAAACTCAGATTCATCGATAGACTTTATAACTTCAAACTTTAGGTTATTATCCTTGCAAAATTTTTTAAAATACTTGGTAGTGATTCGAGGATGTTCCGATTCATTTGGAAAATAAAGGTTTATCTTATCATATTTCTTTAGTTGGAACATCCCTGAGACCAGACAATTGTAAACCGACTTACCAAAATCCTGACAGACGTAAGCATAGTTGCTTTTTTCAAAATCACCCAAGTCCAATAACAGTAATTTGTTCGAATCGATTTTTTTCAGGACTTCGTGAAAAGTTTCATTGTTGAAATTCATCACGATATAGTAATTATACCGGCCAATGCTATCAAAAATAACGGTTTCAAAGAGTCGTTCATTATAGAAGTGGAAGACCAGATCTACTTTATAATTTTTAGGCAAGTTATCGACAAAAGCGTTGTATAATACATCTTTAAAGGGACTGTAAATATCGAGTATCAGTAATACTTTATTAATTAAACCGGTAACATGGTATCCTTTGGCAGGTGTAGAATCTACAAGGCTCCGTTGCTTTAATTCCTGATAGGCTTTGAAAACTGTATCGCGAGAAAGATTGTATTGCTTACTTATTTGATTTACAGAAGGCAAAGCATCACCTGGTTGAAATATTCCCTGACTGATAGCATGACTTAATGCATCGACTAGATGCAATACTTTAGTTGAAGAATTATTTGGTTTTATTTGAAGTTCTTTCAACTTCATTATTTTATATATAAGGTAGTTATATTAATAATCAAACTATACTGTCCTGTGCTGTCCTGATACAAATATACTAAAATTTAATTTAGGATAAATTTTGATTATAGTTTTTTACAGATATAGGCTTGTAGGCCTATAAATACAAATTATAGGTCTATAAACCTATAATTTGTATTTATAGGTTTGCTGACCTATATTTATAGATTTTTGTATATTAGCAGAATTAATTTCAGGATATGGCAGTTTATTCCGTGCTTACTGGCGATATTATCGATTCTTCCAAGCTTAACGATTTGCAACGGAAAATTTTACTGGAGCAAATGAAACAACTTTTCGATGAGTTAAGCGCGAAGGATTCAAACCTGAAAATTGATATTTTCAGAGGTGACAGCTTTCAGGGAGTTCAGACTAATATTGACATAGCACTACTAACTTCTTTAAAAATAAAAGCAGGCTTGAAACGAAGCAGTCTTGCTAAAACTGGCATAGATACCCGAATAGCCATTGGAATAGGAGAAATCTCAATGTTTTCGGAGAAAATACAGGAATCGGACGGTGAGGCTTTTCGAAATTCCGGGCAAATGCTTGATAAATTAAAAGGTCAGGAATCAACCCTAATGTTTAAATCTCCCTGGAATGAAGTAAATGATGAGATTGATGTTCACTGTTTTACACTCGATGCGATTACGGGCCGATGGTCACCACAGATGGCTGAAGTTGTTTTTGAATTGCTTGATGGATATAAACAAGTTCAGATTGCTTCCAAACTAGGAATTACACAGCCATCTGTTAATCAACGTATAAAATTAGCTAATTGGTCGGCAATCGAAAAAGTACTTCAGCGTTTTGAGAAGATTATGAGATCTAAAATTTAGCATTCATGCAGGAATATTTTACTACAAGTCAGGGAATTATTTTAATACGTTTGGTACTTTTGCACCTTATTAATGATTTCCTGATACAGCCTGATTCTTGGGTAAAGCACCGCAATGAGAATCATTATCGATCTTCAAAATTATACATGCATGGCGTTATGGCTGG
>DATBXH010001080.1:0-3350 GCA_036514375.1 Bacteroidales bacterium
GTTTGTACCGGCAATTTCAGGGACACGAATATTTACGATGATAGTGCGGGTTACAAATTTACTGGGTGTAGTAACAATTTTTTCAAGCATTAATCTTCGTGACTCTGCCCTAACTGTTGTAAATGCGGAATCTTTCAAATCACCCATTGTAATTTTTACCTGATAATTGCCTTCAGGCAGAGCTACAGAAAAATAAAAGGGTTTGTCACTAGTACAAAACCCACTGGTTAGCACATCCTTCCCTTTTCTGTCAACGAACGTGGTTGTCGTTCCGAAATCGAACCCATAGCCAAGCTCCCTTGAATATGCTGTGGAAGGTTTGATCTGTATATACCCTTTAATTGTCCGGCTTTCATTGAAAATGAATTTGAAATCAGTCTTTGGCTTCTGAGCAAATACTTCTACCGATAATAGAATAGATATGTAAAATATTAAATTGACCTTTAGCATATTTTTCATTCTGAATAGATTGGTGATTCTCTAATATTTGATGTTTGTAGTCTTTTCGAGCACGAATACCGGTTTTTGTCCCTTTGTTGTAAATACATTGTCAAACAGAACATTGTTACAGTATTTGATTGAAATATTAGCGTTGTCCGGTAATGTTATGTTTTTAAAAACAAGCCCTTTAAAATAATGTTCAGGATCGTCAAATCCGTCAACAGAAATAACCGGTTTTTTGATCGCGGCATCGTTCATATTCAGGTTCGAAAATTCTAAGTTTCTTACGTAAGAAAGATCCGGAGCTGCGGCGCCGTCGTTATTCGGAGTATATTGAGTTGTGACGAGTATTTTTAAAAGATCGCAGTCTTTAACCGTTACATTTTCAACATAGCCACCGCGAAATTTATTCGTTTTAATCCTAAGTCCATTGTCCAAAGCTCCTATTTTACAATCTTGTATAAAAACGTTCTTTACCCCTCCTGAAATTTCACTGCCAATGGCTAAGCTATGGCCTTTAATAAAAATGCAATCCGTAATTCGTACATTGACACACGGTTTATCAATCATATTCCCTTCAGGGTTTTTTCCTGATTTGATAGCAATACAATCGTCGCCGGTTGAAAATGAGCAATTGAAAATATAGGAATCTGTTGAAGAGTCAGGATCTATTCCATCTCCGTTACTTGCCGTGCTTACAATAGTGAGATCATGTATTGTTATATTTTTACTATAAGTATAATGTATAGTCCAGCAAGGTGAGTTTAAAACTTTAAGTCCTTGAATATTCAAATTTTCGCAATTCATAATGCAAATTAAACGTCCTCTGGATCTGGCTCCCTCCGCTGCGGTCCAGGCTTTACCTAATGTTTGGCCTCCACCTAATATTGTTCCCTGACCACAAATGCTAATATTCCGGATATTATAATTTCCTGATCTGTCTAATTTTCCTGCAGTAATTAAACTGGCAAAACTTTTCACTTCCCATCCTTCAAATCGGGTAGGGATTAGTGGATAGTAGTCGTTAATATTCTCGCTTCCTTTGAGTATTCCACCTTCAGCAATATAGAGTGTCATATCACTTTTTAGGAAAAGGGCTCCGCTCAGAAAGGTTCCTTTTGGTATATACACTGTTCCTCCTGGTGTGCAGGCGTCTATTGCTTTTTGAATAGCTGCAGTATTTATTGTTGCATCATCTCCCTTGGCACCAAAATCGATAATATTAAAGGGTTCACCATGTTTTTTCGTTGAAACTTCAATTGCATTGCTTTGTTTGGAAAGTTGCCCTTTGAAATTTTTTGCCTTGATATAAAACGAATAATGAGTATCTGGCTTAAGTCCATTTACGGTATAATTTATCTTACCTGATGTACCTACAGTTTTGTTATTACAAAATACTTTGTATTCCGTTACATTTTTGTAATCATCGGGTTTATCCCAGATCAGGGTTATAGTTGAGTCGGTTTCTGATCCAACGGGAGACATAAGGTTTCTTGGTACACCAGTGTCTTGGCAAAGAACCGAAGCAAATGGATAGAATTCTGTTATTAGAAATAATAATGAGAAGTGAATGACGGTAAAAACTCTATGTTTCATAATGACAATTTGTTTTGAATTTCTGTTCGATGGAAAATTAGTATTAAAAATTGGTTTACAGCTACGATAAACTTTCAAAAGTGTGGTAATTTCTGACAGGTAATTAAGAGTTTTTAATAGTTAATTACTCATTATCAGTCTAATCAATTAATTAGACGATCTAATTTTTGAATGTTCAGAGTAATCAAAAACCATGCCACTTACTGAATTTTTTTGAGAATTCGGATGGTTGTCATTGATTAGAGAATTATTAAAGATTTATAAAGCATTTATTTTAGAATGCTCAAGCAGAATCTGGTTCCTTTATCAGAAGAATAATCAAGCCAAAGTTTTCCGCCCAAAAGAAATGCCAACTGAGATGATGAAAATAATCCAAGTCCTGACCCTTCTTTTATATCTTGAATATCAGGATGACCCTGCATAAAATTTTGAAACAAAGTATTCTTCTTTTCTTGGCTAATACCAGTGCCGGTATCTCTCACAAAAAAAGTATAACCATTGTTGTTCATGTCACAGCCGATTTCGATTTCACCATATTCAGTATATTTAATGGCGTTACTAATTAGATTTGATAAAATATGGAGAATCTTTGAATAATCGGAATTTATGAAATCATTGTCACTATCAATTGTAATTGTTTGATAGATGCTGACCGGATGATCGTTATTCTCTATTTCTTGCTTATATTGTATAATTAGCTTATTAAGTAGGTGTTTAATTGAAAACGTTTTTTTTTCGATCATTGTTTGGCCTTCCTGTATTTTTGAAATTTCCATAATATTGTTGATGGTTTGAAGTAATTGCTGGCTCCTTTCATTTATAAGATTTAAAAAACGATTCCTTTTTTCAGTATCTAGGTTGCGGTTTTGTACAAGTTCCGCAAAACCTAAAATGCTGTTCATTGGGGTCCTTATATAGTGAGATAGATTAGACAGAAATGCTGATTTTAATTGGTCGGATTCCAATGCTTTTTCGCTGGCTTTAAGAAGTTCATCATAGAGATTGTTTCTCTTTTTAATCTCCTTTTTTACCATAATAAATAGAAGGATGCCTGTAATTAAAACGTAGAACCATCCTTTATAGATGGATAGAATATTAATTTGCTGAGGATCTTTGGTCAGACTGAAAACAAGCCGGTCAGAAAATAAAATCCATGAAGCTCCTATGATAACATATAACGTAGTTATTCTATACTGGAATGGAATTTTGTTTTTCATATTCAAAAATTGCAGTCCTTATCATTCGATCTCTTTCTTAACTATTTATAGATCTGAATGTGCTATTTTTTAAAGATATGAAAAATAAGTGAAATG
>DATBXH010001081.1:0-10406 GCA_036514375.1 Bacteroidales bacterium
ACCTGCTCCTGGTACGTCCAACTATTACACGATAGATTGCGTGCTTAATCAGTTTGATTACGAAAAACCATTCACCGAAAAAAAAGATTTTCCCATGAGCTTAAACGGAATTAATGTCGCCGTACTTTCCGGCACGGATACAAGCGATGTCCTGGATGTAATCTCAGGACTTGACGATATAGAACTTTTGGGTGCAACTTCCGAAACCCGGCGTTCACAGGCTATCTATGAACACCTGGTAAAGACCCGGAACCTGGTAGCCCAGAAACCTTATCTCATTGCCCAGGTGGATTATCCACCTGCATTTTTAAAGATGCTGGATTATGCCATTGAGAACTGGCACACATCCAACCGTACCGCAGCCCTTGAAAACCTCTCCCGTAATGAAAATGCACTAAACCGGATAAATGGCATGGACGGTGTGCCTGACGATACCGAATTTGACGGGGCAGATGAAGACTGGGCGCACCTGGAAGGATTATCGGCAACAGAAATCCAGGAAGAATTAAATGGTAAAAAACGGAAATCAAAAGCTCCCAGAAAGAAAAAGAAAGGATTTTTCCGCAAGGTAGGCCAGGCAGTCAAAAAAGGTGTTCAGAAAGGGGCTAAAGCTTTTGTCCGTTTCAACCCCCTGACTATTTCGGCACGTGCCGGATTCCTATTGGCCATGAAGCTCAACTTAAAGAAAATGGCATCAAAGCTCAAATGGGGCTATGCAACAAGGGAACAGGCAGCAGCCAAAAGAATTTCTACCCAGCAGTGGGAAAAGTCAAAAAAAGCCCTTTCCAAAATTGAAAGGCTTTTCGCTGATAAGCTGCAAGGGAAAAGAAGCGCTTTACGAAACGCAATCCTGAAAGGCAAAGCAGGAGGCCTCAGTGGCTTTGACGATGAGGAAGAAGTTGAAATTTTAGGATTAGGCATTGCCCCGGCAGCCGCAATGGCAGCCGCCGTACCTGTTATAGCTGCTGCTTTGAAAATAATGCAGGATGCAGGGTTGATGAAAAAAGGCGAAGCCCAGAATGCAGAAACCGATATAACTACTAAAACGGCTGATGCTGACCTGACCGTTACTGACCAGAACAATAAGAGCAGTGATGCAGAAACAGTTGTAAGATCAAACGGGTCAGATAACGAATCTTCTTCAGCAAGTAGTACCGCCTCAAGTAATGCTTCAGATAGCTCATCTGCAAGCAATGATGAAGATAGAAGCTCAAAAGAAAGTACCCCGGAAGAAACTCCCCAGGATACCAATAGTTCGGGTGAACCGGTTACAAGCAGCACGGAACCTGTAGTTGCTGAGGAAATTCAGCCGGAGGCAAGCAGTACGGATAATACCGAATCAGAGGAAACCAATCCTGAATCAACCGATTCAGATTCAGGTAGCCCTTCCAATGAAGGAAATGAAGAACCAACTGATGAAGGTGTCGGTGGGATCATAGGTTTCGTACAGAAACAGCCTCTCCTCGCCTTAGGAGGTGTAGCCCTGGGCATCTGGGGACTGAGTAAACTTTTTAGCGGAGGTAAATCTTCCGGCAAAGGATTAAGCGGAACTCCAGGACGCAGGCGGAAAAAGAAGAAAACAGCCCGTCCCAAAACTAAAAAACAAAAGCGTAAGGGCAGCAGGAAATTGAAAGCAATTACCCTTAAATAGCAGACCAGTAACATCAAATAATCTAAAAATTAATCATCATGGCAAAGAAAAATTCAAGCACATCCAAAGTAAAGATTGATGCTAAAACCATCCTGGAAGAGCTGAAAACGCCCGGATTGATCATCTTGGGGATGGTAGGAGGAAACCTGGCAGGCAAGCTCGTTGACAAGGTAGTAAAAGTGGACGCCACAGCCACAAACTTTCAGGCCAAAGCCCTTCTCAAGCCCATTATACAAATCTCGGCAGGAGTTGGTGGCGCCCTGTTTTTAAAAGACAAGAACCTAAAACTGATTGCTTCGGGCGTAGCTGCAAGCGGCATCGCCTCTACGATCAAGGTCTTCCTGAAAAAGGACATCCTGCAAGGGTTGACGGAATTTACAGGACTGGGAGCTTCCGATCCGGTAAAGCAAGTTTTTCGTGAGCCTTTTAACCTTGCAATAGAACCTTATAATCCCGATCTCCCAAAATTACCTCCGGCACAGGTGGAAGCCATACCGGTGGAATCAGAAGGAGAAGATATGGGTGAATACGAAGAAATAAAGGAAATATCAATCCTGTAGGATTGAACTTTAGAATTCATCAATAGATAATTAATAATAAATTAAAATTTAAGACTATGTCAACATTAGGACAAATTACCAACAGTGAGTATGATTTGATGGGTGCTATGACCGAAGATGAACTCTTAGGACTATTGGAAAAAGCCCCCGTCCAGGAACGGAAAAATTTCCTGCGCAGGCTTAAAGGCCGTAAGGAAAATGCAGGGGCAGGTCGCAACGATTCCCGCAGTGAGTTTGAACGCCGCATCTACATGATGCCAAAAGAAATCCAGGATGGTCTTGCCAACAAGACGTTACAGGCAGTGGATGCTGCTTATTACGCAACTAAAAATGTTTCCAACAACAAAATCATCAAAATGCTTAAGGATGATGACACCAAGATTGTGGCCATATCGAGCATTTCGGGTGGAAAATTGGAAAAAGGGAACATAATGCTGCTGGCAGGAATTATTCTTTTGGCTTCCGTTGGCGTTGCCAAAGCCGAAGAAGGTAAGTATGATATTCTACCGGACGTCCTGCTCAATGGCGAGTTCGAGTTTAAGGCCAATGGTACTACCCTTGTACCCATCACATCCAACGAAGTATTCAATACCGTTGGAACAACCCGGCAGAAGGGTTATTACAAATTGGATAACCCGAAGGTCATTTTTGACCAGCAGGCAATGGAACTGAATGTCGAATGGGGCTCTAATGCACCGGACAACACCTTTATGAAAGCAATGCTCGTAGGAACAGCAGTCATCAAGTATTAATCCCGAACTTAACAACGATTCGTATGAATGCTATCAAATATCAGATCATCAAGGTCAATGTTCCAAACCAGGGAGCCATTGTAAATATCAATGTTAACAGTGATAAGTTGTACAAAAGGATAACGGGGATAGTTATAACAGCGCCTTACACAGTTCCCTTTCTCAATATGTCAACCATTTCATTGCAGATCAATGATAAGGAAATCTTTCCTGATGATTTTGAGGTAAAGCTTCTTACATCCGACCAGGCAGTATCCGTCAACGACCGGTTCTACCTGCTGGATGAAGTTGCTGATGGCAGCACTATTAAAGGGAAATACAAAGACGGCAATCTAAATGTCGTCTGCTATCCTTATACGGCCAATATTTACCTGAAACTCGAAGAAAAGCATTTCTGATGGAAGCGATGAAAGAGCCACGCTACGAAAAATGGGTTATTATCCCAGTCATTGCAGAATCAAATGCAGTAGCGAAAATTGATTTCAAAATGCCTGTCAATATGAAACATTGCACAGGGGTGGCTTTTTCCATCACGGATGTAAGAGGTGCTTTTAATCCCAGTGAATATATGGGCGAGATAAGCTTACAGTTTAATAACCGTAAAAGCCATCCCCTGAATTTTCAGACGGAATACAAAACGAGCAGGTACAGGATGGATCATATACTTATTAAACTGGAGGAACCTCTTAATGGCGGCTCAAGAGTGTCAGGCTATTACCGGAATTATATTGATGTAGCTCAATCACTGAATATTTACCTTCAATGTATTGCAGAACCCTTTTAAACAAAGAACATGGAAAGTTTTCTTGTAGCTTACATTGCTCAGCGAATGGCTGATCTTGGATTTCAGAAATACAGCTATGAGCCTTTGGTAATTATTCTGTCCAACGATCAAAATGAATACTTGATTGAGGGTATGAATGAGTATTACTACCTGACAACAAAAGCCCTCACCCCAGGGACAGAAATCTCAGCCGGAAACAACTATTTCAAAGTTGAAGATTACTATGTGAACCTTGACTTATCAAAAGTACAGGAGTTTACCGGACAGATTAAAATCACATTTCCACAAGGAGGAAAGCAGGCCTTAGAGTTTATCCGGGTCATTCCTCAGTATCCTGAATCAAAACCGGAACAGAAACAATCGGCATAACATGGCAAAGAGCAAAAGCAAGTTTGAGATAGAGATGGGTAACATCCGTAATGTGATCTCCAGTTATGAGGAACAGGGCAAGGATGTGCATTATTCCGCCACCTTTATCAAAGGCAGGGAAAAGGCTAAGCTCGTTGACCATGCACCGGTGAAACTGCTCAGACTGGTGGGTAAAAACCTCAGATACGAAAAAACGGACAAAATACGCATCGACCTGTACGATGGCAAAGAAGCCGGCCAGGAGATGTGGTTTACCTTCATCGAACTGAAGGAACCGGAAAAAGAACCCGCTGGGTTTCAAGGGTTGGGTGAAGCGGAAATCAACCGCATGGTGGACGAACGCTTCAGGGAACGCAAACAGCAGGAAGACTATGAGGAGTTTAAAAAGCGGGTGCAGGAGCTGACGGAAGAAAACCAGGAATTGCAAAATACCATTGACCAGTTGGAAGATAAAACATCCACGCTGGAACAGGAGCTTGAAAGCAAAAAGCAAATCAAGTATTACGCAGGGATGCTGGGTGACATCCTGGAAAGTTTTGGCATTGCCAAAGACAGGATTAAAAAACCCATTGCCGAGCTGATGGGGATAACAGACAGAGGGGACAATGCACAAAAGCAGATCGAAGGAAAAAAGGCCGATAATTCCGGTATTGTGGATGAAAAAAGCAGTATTACCCTTTCACCACCTGCATCGACGGAAGAACAAAAGCGTAACGAGATCATCTCGCTCATCTCGGAATACCTGAAAACTACCAGTAATCAAACCCTGGCAAGCGTATTCAGCATCTTTTCCGAGATCGAGCAGGATAGCAGTATTGGAGACAAAGTCATTCAATTTTTAACCACTTTAAAAAACAAGGAAAATGCCAACGTTTGATTTTACAGTAAAGATAGAGGCGGTGAGCCGGGAAGAAGCCCGTGACGTACTGCTTTCGATGTTCGACATCATGAAGACCATCCGTAAGGAAACATCTACCAAAGACTTCATCGAATTTGGGACAAAGCTCAAAGAGAAACCATCCCTGGTCCGTAAAGCAAAAATGTTCATCTGATGGCAGAGGGTCAAGAAAATAAGGACAGTATTTTTGACCATCCCAAGCGTTTGCTCGTGGGCGGGGCTGCTATTGGTATCGGGGGATTCCTGCTGTATAAGCTGGCAAGGAAGGTTATTACCGGTATCCAGAAGCAAAATACCGAGAAGATGGCCGATGACAGCCCTGAAGTAAGGCAGGCTATGGCTTTACGTTCTGCCATGAACCCATCCGGTATTTCCTGGATGAAATCTTTCGATACCACCAATACCTCTGCGCTATTCGATGCCGCAAAACAAATCAAGAAACTGGATGATGTGGGAAGCGCTTACCGCAAACTGTATGACGATGACATGCTGAAAGACCTGCAAAACGAGTTGAGCACTACCGATTACCAGAAATTCCTGACAATGGTATCTTCCAATCCAGGGAAAGCAAGTGGCAGCGCACCGGTGAAGTTTGCCACCAAGAGCCAGCTAATAGTGGCAAAAAAAGAAATCTTCCTGCGTTCCTCGCCCGATGCCAGTTATCACGGGGCTATTTACGAGATTGCCTCTAAGAATAAAAACATCATTCGTAAGGCTAAGACAGGAGAATTCCTGGGTTATGCCACCGGCAAACAGTCCTTTGATTCGAAAAACAACGTCAAGTTCATTGAAGTAGGCTACCTGGTGAAAAAGGAAGATTTGCCAGCTTCTTTAAAAGCCTATGCTGGGAAAAAATACACGTACTGGGTATCGTCCAGTTCCGATTACGTGGATATTTTCCCGTACTATAAAAATATGTGGGATCAATACCCAAGTACTCAGAGTGAGACCTCCTATAAAAAGCCCCTGGATTATTATAGTGGTGTCTCCGGTTTTTTGGAAAACCCCGTGATTACCAAACGAGCTACAAAGGTAATGAATGAAAAGTTCAGAAATCCTTTGCAGGTTCAGTCTCAGACCCTTTTAGGAGATTACGTGATGAAACTGGATACCGGGAAAGGCAATTATGTCAAGTTCAGAACGGTGGACAATACCCTTCGTTGGGTAGTGGCCAGCGATGTCATCATTAAAAACGACAAAATATGATACTGATTGATAAAGTACAAAGCAACAAAGGCGAGAGCAAGGCCAGCTTTGAAAAGTTGATGAATTCTATTTCCGGCGCACTGGGTATTAACCCCAACTGGCTGATGATGGTGATGTATAGCGAGAGCCGCCTGAATGCACAGGCTGTGAACATGCAGCCGGGTGATGTGGCTGACCCTGCCAAACGTTCGGCAAACCGGGCAACGGGGTTAATACAGTTCATGCCCGAAACCGCAAGGAATTTGGGAACAACTACCACTGCCCTCTACAGCATGAGCAACCTCGAACAGCTTGGCTATGTGTACAGGTACTTTAAGCCCTGGACGGGCAGGATTAAAAGTTATTTTGATTTGTATTTCGTGACGTTTTTTCCAGATGCCATTGGCAAACCTGATGATTACGTCCTGCAATCCCCTAAACAATCTGCTGCTATTATCGCTAAGCAGAATCCATACTTTGATGTAAACAAGGATGGAAAACTTACGGTTGGAGAAATAAAGCGCCGCATGTACGAATCCATTCCCCAGGCTCTTGTAGCCGAAGTAGTCTCCGAACTCGAAAAAAAAAGTTTGAGTTAGGCCTCGGCGGGTTTATCCTGCTTGGGATAGGAGCCTACTGGCTCTATAATAAACTGAAGAAGAAACCGAAAAACAAACGAAAAAAATGAGAACTTCCAAACGATACACCATTACTATCGCAGCCGGGATTATCCTGGTAACACTTGCAGTATTGGCTGTATTCAAAGGTATGGAAGAAGTAGCCTCGGCATGTATTGCTGGTATCCTGACCATTCTTACCACTTATATCTGGGGTGAGACCAAACGCCCATCCAATCCACCAAACAACCCTCAGCCATGAAAGAAAAAGCATTAGCAACCTTCATTTTCCTGTTTGTCTGCTTTGTTGGCTTCGAATATGCCAAAATGTATTACAGGGAAAAAAGAGAGAAAGACCGTTTACAAAACAGCTTTGCTACGGCCAATGAAACCATAAAATACTATAAAACCCGAAACGGTCTTCTGGTGGCTCAGACGACCAATATGCAACTCAGGTATGACGAGCTAAAACAAATCTTCCCGAAGGTTATAGATGAGATTAAAAACCTTGATATTAAGCCGAAACAAGTTACCCAGTATTCCGAGACAGTGGTCAAAAGCGAGAAACAAATTGTCACACATCTTAAGGATAGTATCATCAGGGACACGATCAGAGCCAGGGTTTTTAATTACCAGGATAGCTTTTATACAGTGAAAGGAATTGCTGTTGGCGATACTCAGCAGGTCAGGATTACCTCAGTAGACAGCCTTATCCAGGTAGTTTACAAAGGCGAGCGATACCGTCCCTGGCTCTGGATATTTTCACGGCGGAAACTTCAGCAGGCAATCACCTCGAAGAACCCGAACAATAAAATCATGTATAGCAAAACCATTCAAATAAGCAGACCATGAAAAAGAAAAGGACAACTAAGGTAAAGCGGACAACTGCTTCCAAACCGAAGCATAAGAAAACCACCCGTAAAAGGACAACCTCAAAACGTAGAAAAACCGTAGCGAAAACATCTTCTGTCCATAAGGCAAAGATGAAGAAAACTATTGCTAACCTTAAAAACGGTTTAAGAGAACTGGAAAAGGAAGTAAGTAAATAATCCAATGGCAACAAAGAACCAATATCAGCTCAATAAGGAAATAGAATCCTTTATCCGGGATAAAGATAGCCGGAAAGAAACCTATTCCCAAGCTGATATTGAGTTTATCCGGCAGTACGAAGGTTCCGGGGGACAGGGCAGCAAAGGAGCAACCGGTGAAGGGATTCTTTATGAATTTTTTACCCCACCATACATTGTTGACTTGATGTGGCAACTGGCCTACAGGTACGGTTTCGACGAATCTGGTACAGTGCTTGAACCCAGTATTGCCACTGGAAGGCTGATTGAGCCATCACCTGACAAAAGTAAATGTGTCGGATTTGAAATCAATCCCATTTCCGCACGGATTGCAGAAATCACTTACCCAGGTGCAACCATTCACCGGGGATATTTCGAAACAGCCTTCATGCAGCAGGAACGGTTTACCAGGCGATTGCCGCCGAACCAGATTACCTGGTTAAAGGAATACCCGTTTTCTCTTATTATCGGCAATCCCCCGTATGGAAAGTACAAGAACAAATACAGTTCTTACTTCCCTAACCCAAAAATGCCACAGATTGAGCAGTTCTTCATGTATTACGGATTGCAATTGCTAAAGCCGGGCGGACTATTGATTTACCTGACCAGTTCCAACTTCCTTCGTAATGGCATCACTTACAACAAGGCGAAGGATGAAATTGGAAAGTTTGCCGAACTGTTGGATGCTTACAGGCTTCCGCCTGTATTTCGCTTTTCAGAAGTGCCAACGGATATTTTAATCTTCAAAAGAAAACAGTATGGCAACAAATGACCAGGAACACCAGCTCAGAATTGAAATCAAAGAGCAATTGAGCAAAGTAACAAAAGCCAACAGCCCGAATATATGGGCTGAAATCCATAAACCGGATGGGACGCTGAACTTATCCGGTTATGCCCGCATCGAGACAAAGCTCATCCGGCGCATCGTTTCGGGGCAATTAACCCCGGCGGCAGCCATACCCCAGTTGGAACAGGAATACGACCTGATGTAACAATGGAACAGGATGCGTCATATTACAGGGCAAGGATGGATGCTATCGTGGAGCTGATTAAAGCAATTCCGGTCTCGGATGAAAAGAACAACGACAGGGTATTGCTCCGTAATGGTTTAATTCCTGGAAAGTTGCAACTTGCTTTTGATAAAGCTCTTAATGAACATCGCCAAGCCAGGTTGAGGGTGCAAAAGAAGCAGCCGCTTTCATTCACAGAACTATGTTCTTTCAATACCTGGTTTGCCATGTACCCGGAAAGGATAGCAGGTGTCGAGTACGTGACCACCAGCCGTGAATTCCCCATCATGGTAAAAGGAACAAGGGAAGATATTATCGAAACGGTCAGTGGTGGTTTATCTGATACTAAAGATAAAAGGGTCAGGATAGTAAAAGCCCGGGCAACAGCTAAACTAAAGCTTTTGGAATTAATAAAATTTTAGACAGGATGAAAAGTTGTAATGCACTCGCGGGAATTGATGGCCTTGCAGGACTTGGAGAACTCAGTCCTGCATCAAGGAAAGCTATTTACGATAACCAATCCATCGTAACAAAGGTGTTAAAACAATCAGAACACTTTGCCGGATTGGGTTTTGTAGAAGGTAAGAAAATCTCTTTCCCGGAAGTAGTCAAAATGTACAACGAGGGCATCTCCGAAGCCGAAATCAAAGCCTGGATTTGGTTCAAACGCAAACAGGGCGTACCCATGACGCACTGGACGAAAATTTATAAAGTAACAGATAATGATGTGACAGACTTAGTCAAAGCAGGCGCGATGTTTGTATTTGGCGATGACTTTTTGCCTTTGCCTGTGTACTCGTATGGCAACATGTACGACCGCAAAGACCAGCTCATGCAGGATAAAGAAGCCATCATCAAAAAGTACGGTATAGAAGTTTTTGAGAACCATTTGAAGGTCATTACCGAAGCCGTTCCCAAACAACTCAGTGTCACCGAATCCGACCCGAAGGAACGTCCCATTATCATGGCCATATCCGAACTGGTGCGCAACAAGGAACTGTTCACCCTTAAAACCGTTCGCCCGGAATATATGGACACAGAGAAAGCAGAACAGCTCACCAAAGTAAACGGTAAAATATCCGTAAAACGGGATTCGTCCAGTTCCAAGTATAAGGTGATCCGTTTACAATTTGACGGTGAAAATGAATACAGCTTGCGGGATGTATTCGTGAAATGGCTTTATACTTTACAATCGTCAGATTTTGATAAGAGCAATGCCGTTGACATTGCCGAATATTACATCTACAGCAAACCCCTGAAAGATGATGAAATGACCCCTGACCAAAAAGCGGAACTGAAAGTCAATGCCCGCAATGAAGGCGAAAAGCTCTTTTCACGCTTTTTGCACGAAGTCCTTACATCTGACGACCAGCGTAAGCTGGATGAAACTTGGAACCGGATGTACAACGCCCAGAGTGACATTAACCACAAGCGTGTCCCCATTGGCTTTGAATGTTCCTCTCGGTTCAAATCAGGATTGTTGCAGATAACACCCATTCAAAGGGAAGGTACA
>DATBXH010001082.1:0-3907 GCA_036514375.1 Bacteroidales bacterium
AAATACCTTTTGTTTTCAGGCCTCCGCCTACAATAAAAATATTATTTGCAGTGCCATGATCTGTTCCGCTGCTTGCATTCTCAGCCACCCGCCTGCCAAACTCCGAGAAAGTCATTAGTACCACCTCATTAAACCGATCGTTTGTTTTCAAATCCTTTACAAAACAAGAAACGGCATCACCTAATTCTTTTAATAACCGCCCCTGCTGATTTAGCTCGTTAACGTGAGTATCAAAGGAACCATGCGATACATAGAATACTTTGGTGTCAATTCCGGAGATCATAAGTTCCGCAATAGTCTTCATGTCCCTACCCAAAGAAGTATTGGGATATTCAACTTTGCTCCTGTAAATTTTCGATTGCTTGTAAATATATTGAGCATTTTCCATGGTTTCAGTCATGGTCTTGAATAGATAATTGAGGTTATCATTCGTTCTGTCGGCCAATGCGGACATTGACTTAAAATAAGGATCTGTAGTTGAATTATAAAGACGCTGCGGATCCTTTACAGCCATCCCTTTCACTTTTTCCCCTTTTAATGCAAGGCTTAGGGTGTCATCTACTTCTATTGCCATAGATGACTTGTCGCACACAGGACAGTTGGCATCAAGGTACCGACCAACCCATCCGGTAGTAATTATATCATCGCTATCACTTGCAGTTTGCCAAATATCCATGGAACGGAAATGTGAGCGGTCCGGATTGGGATATCCAACTCCATTCAGGATGCACATCCCTCCGTCATCGTATATTGCTTTGAATCCATCTAAAGCGATGTTCAGTGCAATCTCATCATTTAAAGCAAGAAGCTTTTCGGACCTGAGACCAATTGTTGGCCTAGCCTTATAGTAAACATCGTTACGGTAAGGCACGACAGTATTTAGTCCGTCATTGCCACCACTCAACTGAATGATAACAATCTTTTTACCTTCAAGGCTATTTTTCAATATTGAATTGACATGCTGTGCCTTCAGGAACCTTGGCATTAACAAAGACAAAGAAGCCAGGGATGATATTTGTATAAAATTACGTCGTGATGTCATGGTTGCAAAATTGAATGTTTTAACTCATTTGATATTCAGGGGTACTCATAAGTAGCGTAGTAACTCCTTTAATGTAATTTGCTTTCGTGCTTTTATCTACACTTGATTCAACAGCTTCTTTTGAGACACTTAGTTTATTGGTGTCGAGATGCAATGCCGAGATTACATCAAACAATCTCTCCTGAGGTACCTGTTCAAAAATAGCCAGATATGGTTCCCAGTTCATAACAGCTCCAACACGCTGGTGGGCTTGTTTAAGATAATTTTCATTTATTCGTTCCTGTGCCATTTCGGCTGCATAAAAATCGGAATCCAGGTCGCCTCCCGTAATTTTGGGTTGTATCAGAAACTCTTTGTCATAATAAAATATTTCCGGCAGACGCATACGCATGAGTAAAGATGAACTGTCAATCCATGATTTTCCCCCTTTCCAACCTGCAACATTAGGAGGATTAAACAGCATCTGACCAAGAATTCGCTGAAACTGAATCAGTACTGTCTCTTTTCCAACATCTACTTCATTCACTCTCATAATATTGGATAATAATTCTATCGGAGATTTGATTAAAACGCCCTTATTTTTCTCCTTGTAAAACCAATCGGATGTAAAAATTGTGTGTAATAATTTGGCTATATCGTAATTACTTTTCCGAAATCCCGACGCCAGTTCCCCGACCAAATCATCATCAGGTGTTTCGTTTACAAAATACCGGTATATTTTCTTCGTAATAAATAAGGATGTTTCGGGTTGTTTTAAAATAATCGCCAGTACATCATCGCCAGTAAAATTTCCGGTCCGGGTAAGAAATGTTTTCGAATCATCATCATGTTGTTTCTCCCGAAATACAAATTCACCTTTATTATTAAATCCCCAGCCGGTAAAGGCTCGTGCACTTTCTTTAATATCATTTTCGGTATAATATCCACGGCCTAAAGTAAATAACTCCATCACTTCGCGGGCAAAGTTTTCATTTGGATGTGCTTTACGATTCTGCTGATTATTCAGGAACTCTAACATGGCCGGCGTTTTGGATACCGCAACCAATAGGTCTCCAAAATTCCCTAATGCATTATTATGTAACGTATTATAATACTGTTGCACAAAATAGGAATTATTGGACCGGCATGCAAAATGACCATGCCAAAAAAGCGTCATCTTCTCCCTCAATCCAAATATGTTGCCCTGCATTCGTTTGAACCAAAGATCGTTCATTTGCTCTATCTGCTCACGCATCATCTTAAATTTCTCCTGATTTTGCTTTTTACGCTCTGCCGGATCCATGGTCATTTGATATCTTGACGGAGGCTCAACTTCCGGAGGAGAAACCAGCGTAAGGGGCTGAAATTCTTTTGCTTCTTTAAATATCTGCCGAATAACAACGTTCCTGTTCTTGTTCTGAGCAATTTGATACGCCTTGGGAGAAAAACCAAAACCGGCACGGGAGATTAAGTGCCGGACATCGTTATATTCATTATCCGACTTCATAGCTATTAGGATTTTTGCTTATAGACCAATCAGAGTGGAATTGGTTTAATTCATTGTAAAAATTTAACATTTGGCATTAGCCATATCATCAGTTATTCTTAGAATGGTTAGATTAGAATGAATTCTTTTCATAGTGTCCGGGAAATCCTTCTGAAGCCATAAGAAAATGAATTTTTTTAGACAGAATTAACTTCTATTTTTGTGAAAACGTAATCTTTATGCTATCATGCCGTCTCGCTTATAAGTTTCTGTTATACCTGAGTTTTGTGTGGTTGTATTTGTTTCTTCCCGTCCCATGCAGTTTTGCCCAAAATCAGACTATTATAAGAATTAGCGGAGTTGTAACGGATAGTTCAACAAAACAACCTCTTCCAGGAGCTACCGTGATAGAAACAATCTCGAAAAAAGCAGTACTTACAAACCAACATGGATTTTATGAACTTTCTGTCCCATCGGATAAACATGAAATTAATTGCAGTTTCATAGGTTATCAAAGTATATCAGGAAAGATCAATGCATTGGCGGATACTATTCTGAATTTTGCACTGGCGCCGTTACCAGTGGCAATGAAAGAAGTTACCGTCATATCTGAAGCTCGTGATAAACAGGTCAGAAATGTTCAAACCGGTATTGTCGCGCTTTCCAGGAAAGATATATCAGGCCTCCCTTTATTTTTAGGAGAATCTGATTTTTATAAAACAATTCAATATATGCCCGGAGTACAGGTAAGCGGAGAAGGAAATGCAGCCATTTATGTCCGGGGAGGAGGCTATGATCAGAACCTAATTTTACTGGACCAGGCAACAGTTTACAATCCGACGCATTTACTTGGGTTTTATTCGGTATTCAACACCGATATTGTTAACGACCTGACGTTGATAAAATCGGGTATGCCGGCCGAGTATGGCAACCGCATATCCTCTGTACTTGAGTTTACTTCCAAACGCGCGATACCCGAACGCATTAAAACAAGCGGGAACGTCGGTATCATTTCGTCAAGGATAAATGTTGATATACCTGTCTTTAAAAAGCACGGTGCTGTATTTCTGGCGGCCCGGAAAACATACCTGAATTCGTTGCTCGATATATTCCGGGAAACCGGAGTGATTAAACACAAGTCGGTCCTTTATAAAACCGGGTATGACTTTTATGATCTCAACGCGTCATTCGTGCTAACACCTACAACAAAAGACAGAATTTTATTCAGCATATACAAGGGTGATGATTGGTTTGTACTAAACGCAAATAATATTAATCTTCATGCCAATATGGACTGGGGAAATCAAATCGGCTCCCTCTCCTGGAGCCACCTTTTCAGTTCCAAATTTTATGTTGATCATTATTTAACATACAGTGGATATGGATTAAAGATGAGTCTG
>DATBXH010001083.1:0-5757 GCA_036514375.1 Bacteroidales bacterium
AAAAAAAAAAAAAAAGCCGCTAAAAAGCATAATTAATCTATCTAAAAATACCCAAATTGGGGTATTGAAATTGGTGTTATGGCTTGTTAAATTTACTTCTGTCTTCATAAGAATTCATTGTTTCGTAAGGAGTTTAAGCAACCTTAGCCTTCTATGGTTTAGTTTTTGAAAGAATAATTTATTTCGAAACCTTGATATCCGATGCTAACTATTATGAAGAAATGCTGAACTAAGAGAAAATGCAAAATGTATCATATAACTAAAGTGATCTATGCACAACTTGCGTGTGTAAATGCTGAAGTCAGTAATAAAGATTGTCTTGTATAAAGACTTGATAGCGATTATGTATACAAGTAAGCTAATGTTTTCGTGAAAATTTTTGTAACTTAAAAAGGACAAATGATGGAAAAAGGAAAGCTAAAAAAAATACAAAAAAGTGCTGCGGTAATCATTTTCTTACTGGCAATAATTCGATTGTTCAATATTGAAAACCTCAATAATTTAATGGATGATACTTTTATTTTACTTTTATTTGTTTCCATAATTGTATTTTTGATACCATTGGATAAAATAAGTAGATTAAAGGCTGGAGGTGTAGAAATTGAATTGTTTGAAAGCAAAGTTGCTAATGCAGTTAGTGGTATAGATAAAAAGGAAATTGAAAATGAACTACTTAAAAATGAAATTCTAAAAAGAAGTGAAATAATAGAAAGTATTAAGGGAAGTAGAATATTATGGATTGATGATACTCCTTTATCGGTTTTGGGTGAAAGAAGAGTTTTTAGGGCTTTAGGATTTGAAATTCATTCAGCAAATAATAAGGAAGTTGCTTTAGAATTATTAGATAGAGATATTGACTTTGATTTGATAATTTCTGACATACAATGGTTGTCCAATCCTGATGATAGAAATTCTGTTTTTTATGGGGGAATAGAACTTTGCAGGGAGATTAAGCAAAGGTACGATAAGATGCCTATATCAAAGGTTAAAACTATCTTTTATACATCATATGAAATTGACCAGATAAAGATTATACAGAATCAAACTGATTTTTCGACGATCGACAATGTTACTATTTGCTACACCATTATTGAATTGTTTATAACTGTAATAAATTCATTAAAAGAAATAAATGAAAAACCTATTAAAGTGCCATCGCAAAAGAGGACATTTTATCGAAATATAGATAGTTTATGATTCAAAGTTAAATCAGGAATAAACCATGAAATCACTCGGCGAATGTCTTTTGGCCCGCTGGGTTATATTACAATTTCTGTATGTATGAACAATCCCTTGGTTTGCTCTAGCATTCAAATAGAACTTCGGTTCCATAGTACCACCCATGAAATAGAATGGCAAATAGCTTTGATTAAACCAGAATTGTTAAGCCATACATGCACACAATACAACAGCCAATCTGATTATAGTTTTAATTGTCAAAAAGAGCTGGGTGAACATCAAAAAGCTATTGACATGAAATTTACCTTTTTGTAATTTGGTTGGCGAATAATTTACAACGAATAACGAAACCCTGATATCTATTGCTAACTGTTATGAAAAAAGAAACTGCTTCCGTTAAAAAAGCATTTATCATCATGCCTTTTACTCCCGAATTTTATGAGTACAGCAATGATATTTACAAATTGGCATTTAAAGAGGAAGGATACGAAGCAATCCATGTGGCCGAAAATAAAGCTGTTGAACCCATTACCGAGGAGATATTCAGCGGCATTAAGGATGCGGAGTTAATTCTATGCGACTTCACCAACAAAAAACCTAACGTACTTTACGAATTAGGCCTTGCTCATGCCATAGGGAAGTCCGTCATACTGATTGCAAAAGAAGGAGAAGAAGTGCCGTTCGATTTTCACAACGTACGTGTGATCTTTTATAATCCTCTTGGGAAAGACTGGAAACAAAAAGCACGTTATGACATTCGGGATAGCATCAAAGCAACAAACGCTAATCCCAATCCATGGCCAAAACCTCTTATCGATCCTATCTTAACCATCAGCGATTCGTGGGGAAAAATATTCGGGACATTTTTCAGGGTTATCGGTCAAAAATTGGATTTTCCTGCAAGGGCAGGATTTGTTATTAAATTTCTTCTTGCGGTAGCCGCAGGCGTAATTGGCGGACTTTTGTGGAATCTTATTTATCAGAAGGGTCTTGGAGGAAATAATATGGAACCCAAAGGGATATGGGCATTTCTTTGGGGAGCTATTACCAATATTCCTCTTGCCATAGCGCTGATCATATTGAATATGGTTTATCCTTTTTCGGAAAATAAGAAGCTTTGGAAAGTTTTATTCATATATCTATTGTCAATTGGTTTGGCGGGATGGTTTTTTTATGATTTTCCGATACTGCATTATCACGGTTTCAGAGAATATTATGTAAGTAAATTGCTATCTTTTGTCGCCACCGAATCGGTAATTGTGATTATATGGTCTGCCATATGCTCGATATTCCCGTTGATCATTTCCTCTGCTTTTATCATGTCACGGAATAACCTTTTGCGGGTATACCGGGATGCTCTGTTCATGTCACTATTAATTATTACAGTCACCAGTTTAATTGTCATTATCTATATAAACGCCCTTCCGCATTCACCTATGTTTGATACCGGGAGGGGAATTATAGCCGGTGTAGCTTTACGCACCATGCTCTTTTTAGGTTTGTATAAGGTGTTGACAACTGTTGCATAATAACCCACTTATTTATAACCTTACATGTCAACATGAGAATGGAATTAGTATAATGAAACTATTTCTTTCACAATATTCTCATTAAGAAAAATAGTATCTTTGGTTAAATAATAATAAGTAAATGAGCTTAGCCTTCAAAAATAGAAAAGTAAATAGTTATTTCAGATTAATGAAAAATTGGGATAATGAATCAAAGAAGGATCTGATTATCAAATTAACGAAATCGATTGAAGATAAATCAGATGATAAGCATGACTTTTCTTCATGTTTTGGTGCGTGGGTAGATGAAAGAAGTGCCGATGAGATAATTAACGATCTACGCAACGACAGAGTAAATAACCGTGATATCGAGGAATTCTAATGGATTATTTACTTGATACAAACATTTGTATATATTACTTTAAATGATATGACTTTAGTTACGCGCAACACAAAAGAATTTGAGAGATTGGAAAATATAAAAATTGAGAATTGGATAGATAATCAATAAGGCTTTCAGAGTTTCCCAGTACTCGGCAGAAAACATCTGCTAAACGAACCCTTAACCATGTCAAAAGAAATACTAACACGATGCGGTTTCAGATGCGATTTGTGTCTTGCCTATAAAGATAACATTGAGCGCAATGACCAACGGGAATTTCTCAGCGATACCTGGTTTAAAATATATGGATTCAGGATACCTGCCAAAGAGATTTACTGCGAAGGATGTATTTCGGCAAATAACCCAAAGCTGATTGATAACAAATGCCCCGTACGTCCTTGCGTTATTGGCTGGGGTCTGGAAAATTGTTCTCAATGCGACCAGTATCCGTGTGATACCTTTGATCAGCGGAAAGTGGTTTACGAGACGGTTGCTAAGGACATCGATATTTCGAAAATGGAATATGCCCATTGCATCAAACCTTACGAAAACAAGAGAAGGTTAGATGACATACGAAACAGGAATTTTCCGTTTTCAAGGCTGTTAAATCCCGAAATCATTCCCGATGATGATAGTATGGAACGTTTTATGGATGATCCGGAAGTAAAAGATACCTGGAGCGCATTATTGTCTTTTCTCGATCATTCCTATCAGCTTGACAGGAAAATACGGTATTGTGGGAGAAAATATGGTTGGGCTGTTCGGTACCGCAAGAACAAAAAGACGGTGGCAACTATCTTTCCCGAGCGGAATAGCATGACCGTTTTACTGGTGTTCGGTCGATCGGAACTGGAAGAAATAGATCATAAAAAGGCAATTTTTTCAGCGGATTTATTGGAAAGGATAAAAGACACCAAATCCTATCACGACGGAAAATGGCTATGGCTGAGAATGTATGATAACCATTATTTTAATGACATCTCCGAACTGATTAAGATGAAGCGAAAACCGAAAAAGAGCAGGTAAATGTCAAAAAGCTATTGACTTGCCATTTCTCTTTTTGTAATTTGCTTACCGAAAACAAATTTATCACGAACAGCAAAACCCTGATTTCTGATACCGGCTGTTACGAAGGAATGAAAAATCGCAGGAAAAAAGACTACATATATCGCACAACAAAATAGAACAAATATGCTATGTTGTGCATATGCCTTTAAATTTACTAACCTTTAATAACGAATCGTATGAAATCAAGCTACTTAAACCCGGAAGTTCACTCGCTTACTTTTCGAAATTTTGCCCATACGGTATGTGGCGTAAGTGGGTGCTTTCAATGCGGCGGCATGTGTTGTATGGTTTTAAGCAAGTTCTATAAAGGTGAGCTCATTGATTGCGAATCGGTACGAAAAAGTTTTGAGAATGGCATCTGGAATCGTCAGCTCGGAATCATTGGAAGTGATATATACAAAAGCTGCCGGTGGGGAAAATCCATGGATGCCGTTGATAAGATATCCGATAATATAGATGTTGGCAAGCCCACGTTATTATACCTGGATCTGAAGGATTGGAGCCTGGTTGACGATCATTTTGTGGTGGCCTATGCCATGGATGACATTTCCTCCAATGTAAAGCAGATATACATTTACGATCCGAATTATGTTTACAAGCGCCACTTTTGTAACGATCCCACAAAGACCTATTGCATCGATCCCGATTACCCCAATTCAACATTAAAAAACAAAGAATCGTATCTCGAGTTGAACTATACGGATGAAACAGTCATCCTTGTCAATGGTTCGTCTTCCGAACCGGTTCGTGGATTTAAATGGTATGGGCAGGATGAGACGGGTATTCCTGTGAGCCATTATACCGACGAACGGGCTGTTCAACATTCCTGTGACATCACGTTAATTTCAACGAATCCACCGGAACTTATCAACGGTAAACCGGTCATTTCGCATAACATCAAGATCTCCAAAACAGGCAATGTACCTGCCGATTTAAAATTATGGTGGGAAGGGGATCATCAATTGTATGAAAGCGACGATAATCTGTTCCCTGTCGCACTCAAGGACGATTTTGGTTCTTCCGTAAAACATGTGGGGTTGCAGTGCGGAAATGGTTATGTCGATAAAACTTACCGGGTGTATCAAAATTATGCGCCATCCAATCCTGCCACCATCGTGTTACGCTCAAATTTTCTTGAAAAAAGTCTTCAGTTAATGTACGACACGCCGGAGATAGAAACTTTTACAGCCTTTGCCGAAGGCACTACCCCTCAACTGAAACATTATTATCCCGCTATGGTGGATAATCAGATTATGAAAATACAAGGGCTTGACAGGGAACATGTTGAGGAAGTGGAAAAGGTCCCGGATGCCTATGGAGACGCGCTGCCTGTAAATCGGGTTTCTTTTCAGTTTATTGGAGATGATTGGCAATCGGCCATCAATGATGGAACTTATTCGCTTGTCGACCCTGTATTCTATCTTGGATATATAAAAAGCAATGTGGTGGTTGAAATAACACATAATGGATTATATGTTAAGGCGAAAACCAAAATGACTTCGGACGATCCGTCATCGGTTGAAAAAGAATTTACTGACGATGTGGTTACATTTACGTTACCGGGAGGAAATAAAACACTATATGACTCAAATGCCCGGAAAACGTTAAATTTTGAGATTA
>DATBXH010001084.1:0-2134 GCA_036514375.1 Bacteroidales bacterium
TAGCTATGCCATTTGATGTAAAAAAGGCTTGATTCAATTTTGATAAATCATCAGATTTAATAAGTATATGTTGATAAAATAAAAGTGAAACAAAAAGAACTGCGCCTGTCCAATACCATATATTAAAATGCCCTGTTAAACCGGCAAGTATTACAAAAATTGCACTAAAGATATGAATTACGGACGACAACAAAATTGCCTGTTTAATTCCTAAATGTGCTGGTATCGATCTCAGGTTTTCCGTTTTATCAAACTCTTCATCCTGCAAAGCATAGATAATATCAAAGCCGCTCACCCAAAACAGTACAATGAATGAGAATATCAAAGGTAACCATGCAAATTTTCCAACCATCGCAAGATAGGCTCCAATGGGAGCAAGAGAAAGCCCTAATCCAAGAACGAAATGACAAAGTGTAGTAAATTTTTTCGTTAGACTATAGACTAAAATTACGAAGAGTGCAACAGGTGATAAATAAAAAGTAATCCTGTTTATTAAATAGGTTGTTATAATAAAGGCAGAAGAGTTTAGAAGGACAAATTTAAGAGCAGAGCCAGGCCTAATGATGCCTTGGGGAATTTCACGGATTGCAGTCCGAGGGTTTTTTAAATCAATCTCGCGATCTGCATAACGATTAAATGCCATCGCTGCGTTTCTTGCGAAAACCATACAAGTGACTACCAAAAAAAGTTTCACCCAATCGAAGCTTGCTCCTTGATTCACAGCTAGGAAGTAACCAATGATAGAAAAGGGCATGGCAAAGATGGTGTGGCTGAATTTTACAAGGTTAAGATAATTATTCACTTTAGTATGCGCTGCAATCATTGATTTAGCTTGTTTTGATAGAGATTAAAAGTTTCTTCGTCGAAAGTCACAAATATAACTTTTTCGATTTGATTATGGGTCTCAAGGAAACTTTTAACTGTATCAATGGCTATTGATGCTGCCAGCATTTTTGGGAAACGATAAGCTCCTGTGCTGATACTTGGGAATGCGATAGTTTTTAAACTATTGTCCAAAGCGACCTGAAGAGATCTATGGTAACATGATGCAAGCGTTTTCTCTTCGTTATTGGAACCTCCCCGCCAAATTGGACCTACTGTATGAATAACGTATTTACACGGTAGATTAAAACCTTTTGTAATCTTTGCTTCACCTGTAGGGCACCCCTTTAATTTGCGGCATGCTTCCAAAAGACCTGGTCCAGCGGCCCTATGTATTGCTCCATCTACCCCCCCACCGCCAAGTAAGCTTGAATTGGCAGCATTTACTATCGCGTCTATATATAATTTGGTAATATCTCCTTTTATTACTTCAATTTTATTCATAGCAGTAGACATGACTTGTTTGTCATTCAAAAATATGTTATTTTATATAACGTTTCAAATAGACCCTAAAACAATTGATATTACATGCTTTAAAAAGAGAAAAAAATGAAACTTTTCTTTATTTAAATTCGTTAGATAAATGTTTACTATCTAATTATTCAAAGAATTTATAACTGCTAAACCGAATCGTATGTTAAGTCGTTTTCTGTCAATGATTCTATTGCTGTTGTTAACAGGCTTGTCAAATGCTCAGGAACCTCTAAAGCATGAAAAAAAAATCTATGTGAGCCCAGATAAGAAAGTTTATATTAATAAGGCTCAGCCAGTTTATTTTCGGGTTTCTCTTTCGCCTGATGAAAATGCTCCTTCATATGTTTTACCAAGTGACGCAAATGTTAAGTATGCCAACCCGATGTATTTTGATACGGAGGGTAAAAATACACTTCGATCTCCATATGCTGTAGATCCAGTCACAAAAGCAGTAGTTATGCCGAAACGAGATGTGTTGTTTGATATGTATGTCGATAGTAAGGCTCCCTCAACAGTAATGCATTTTGATGGAGCACAAAAACATAAACGAGGAGGTATAATATATTTTGGGAAAGATTTAAAACTTGATGTCTTGGCAAAAGATGAAACATCAGGAGTTGAGTCTTCGTTTATTTCTGTAAATAAATCATCTTACCAGGAATTCTCTAAAGTTCAATTTTCCTTTGATAAGGAAGGGGAGTATGATATTCGCTGGTACTCAGTTGATCATGTAGGCAATGTTGAATCTTCAAAATATGAGAAAATTAGTATTGATTTA
>DATBXH010001085.1:0-5451 GCA_036514375.1 Bacteroidales bacterium
AGCCAGGGAAACCGATTACCTTGAACGCATGAAAGATGTGGAAGTGCTTATCGATCTGTCTAAAAAATACACCTCGCTGGATAAATTCCTCAGCGATTTCGCGCTCGATCCTCCTTCGAAACGGGTTGCAGACCAAACTACGCCACTCATTGATGAAAGTGAAGAAGAAGGCAGAATTACCGTCAGCACCGTTCATTCGGCCAAAGGCCTGGAATGGTATGCTGTTTTCATTCCACATGCACTAGACGGCCTGTTTCCTTCTATTCGTGCCACCAACCTCGAAGAAATGGAAGAAGAACGACGCTTATTTTACGTGGCTTGCTCCCGTGCAAAGGAAGAACTGTACATTACTTTTCCCCGGAATGTAGCCGGCTACGACGCATTCTTTCATCTCCCTTCCAGGTTCCTGGTTGAGATTGATAAGGATAAGTATGTGTGGGACGGGTGAAGGAATAACCATGTATAGTTAGATTTAAAGTTACGGGAATTACAATAATCCGACAATCGCATCGGAACTAAAGTTTTTACGGGAGAAGATATACATTGTAAGCTTCCATTTTTGGCATTAAAAATATTTTTGTTTATATTGTAAACTAATTTATATTTGTACCATATTAATAATTTAAATATTACATGATGGAAAATGATAAAGATTTTACTCCCGAAGACAGTCTGAAGCTTATAAGCCAGGTTATAACTGATACCAGAAGAAACTTTCACCACATTGGTTTCTTTCTGTTATTATGGGGGTGGGTATCCGTAATTATCTTAATTGTCAATTTTTTCGTTCTTCGATACCCTCATCTGTTAGAACAAAGAAACTTAAGCGTTTGGACGGTATGGTTTCCTATTGCTTTTGCATTTGCTGTTTCATTTCTTTATTTGCGAAGGAAAAACCAAACAAAAAGGGTTAAAAATCAACTTACCAGGATCATCAGAGCATTATGGCTAGTGACGTTTCTAGTCCTGCTTCTTAATATCGTTATTGCAAAAAAAACTGGCACTAATCCTGCTTCTGTAACGCTTACTATCATCGGGTTATCTGTTTTTATGACAGGCTATATCATTAAATTTCTGCCATTAATGCTTGGTGCAACCTTATTTGGCATATCCTCGATAGTTACCATGTCAATGCCAGGCGACTACCAGTTGCTTGTGGAATCCTTAGCTATTACACTAGGCTATCTTGTGCCGGGATATATGTTAAAGTACAGTAAAAAATAAGACACATGTTCAAGGATCTGGATCCACTGCTGCATTCCCAGTTAAGGTTGGCCATCATATCAATGCTGGTTAGTAATGATGAGGTCGATTTCAATTACATTAAAGATTACACAAAAGCAACGTCAGGTAATATAAGCATTCAGATAAAAAAACTTCAGGATGCAGGCTACATTGAAGTGGTTAAATCTTTTAAAAATAATTATCAAAATACTTCTTTGAAGATTACTTCGAAAGGACAGAAAGCTTTTGAAGAATACGTTGAAAACCTTAAACAATACATTAATAAGGCAGATCAATCATTTAAACAATAAGAAAAATGAAATATATTAACCATCAAATAATCGTCACAATGTATCTTTTGCTGCTTACATTTTCTGCTAATGTTCCGGCACAGAGCAGGAGAATATTAGCTGAGCTACCAACAAAAGAAAACATGGTTGTTCCTGATCAGTTTAAAGAAACCTATCACGAATTAGACTCAACTCTGCAACGTGCCATACAGATTTATCCTTTCAGAAAAGGCGATCATTGTCCGTTGGTTGCACCTAACCTCTATATGGCCGCAAGTTTTAATAAACCCGCCATGTCTGATTTACAGCGATGGAAAGATATACTTGCGATACTCGATGCGTTCAAAGCTATGAAAATAAATGCAATCCAGGTTCAGATTACAGCGCCGGACCTGGTTTGGGGAGATACCGTATCTCTCATCAATTTTTATCAGCATCTGGCTCGGGAAATCCATTCACGGAACATGAAGTTGTACATTGAACATTTTGTTAATATACCGTTCGATGCCAATCTGCCATCGAGGCAAAATGGACAAAAATTTACAGGGCCGACGAATGACCCTCATGGAAGGCAGGACTTTTTGAAGATTTTGGAGCAAGAAGTCTCGATGATTTATTGTAAAATAAAGCCTGACTATTTGAGCCTGCTCACAGAACCGGGACTAGCGATAATCCGCTCGTTACATCTTTCTTTCTCGTCGGATGAATTGGCAAATTGGGTTGGTGAAATAGCCACACGCCTTAAGGATTCAGGTCTTAGTCCAAACACTCTATTGGGTGCCGGAGCGCTAACTTACGAACCTGAAAGTTTTGTACTGAAATTTGCTCAACAAAAAAGTCTCGATTACATCGATTTTCACTTTTATTCATTGAATATTATGGGAGCCGATCAGTTGACACAGTTATCTAACCTTATCCGAAAGATTCGTGAAAATAGACCGGAATTAAAAATAACTATTGGTGAAGCGTGGCTCTTAAAACATGGCAAAGACATATCGAAAACACCAATTCAGGAAGTTTTCTTTCGGGATAACTTCAGTTTCTGGAGTCCACTGGATCAGAAATTCCTAAACCTCATGATGGGAATGGCTCAAAAGGAAAATATTGCAGTTTTAGTTCCTTATTTTAGCCAGTATTTTTTCTCTTACTATACGTTTGGGAATAGGGAAAGCGGTAAACTCCCCCCATGGCCGGCAAGTACAAAGTTATCGTGGAATAAGGCGATCGAGGCTGTGTACAGCAATCAGCTTTCGGATACAGGAAAAACAATGAGCTCTATGCTGGAGGCTGTTTATTAAAGGCCTTCGCCCAGGGATCCATAGAATACAAATTGGAACTAACATCCGTACAATTCAAAGAGACGGAAGATAAATAGCCACGGATGCACGAACCGATTCATTCGTGCGTCCGTGGCTTATGATTTTTAATTTTTCATAAACGAAATGGCCTGACTGTCATCTTTTGTCTTCAGCAACATCACATAGACGCCTGAACTCAGACCGGAAACATTTAGATAAATAGTATTTCTTCCTGCAGATAGTTCATATTCCTTTTCGATCACCCGTTGACCCATGGAAGTGAAGATAGTTACCTTTGCGCTACCGGAATGCTCTGCCGAAAGGACTATATTCAGGATGCTGACGGCCGGGTTAGGATAAACATCTACCATGGCTGGGTTCGCAGTTTGAGATTGAATTGCTGTTGCTCCGGCTTCAACCAAAACTCTAACAGTCTGCGTCATGGTACTTCCTGCCGCATCGGTTACCGTGAATGTGAATCCGGCGAGCCCGGTCTTATCCGGTGTAAATTTGGCGGTTTTGGTACCGGATGTCATAGCTACACTGCAATTATTCATTTTACTGATGGTAAATACCGGGCTCGAAGTATATCCTGTTGTATATTGACCAAGATCGACATCTAAGGATTGGGAGGTTGTGGTGGAGTAATGCGGTTTAGCCATCCATGCCAGATAATCCTCCAGATTGGTATATCCGTCGAGGTCAGGATCGGCGTTGGCGTCAGAGAAATCACCGGCCGGAGAATTGGGATTTAATCCGTGCAGAGTTTCCCACCAATCCGGTAATCCGTCATGATCCGAATCCCAATTGCTATCGCGGTGAACTTCGGGATAATCCTCCCAGCTTCCAACATCCTGGTCCGTATCCGGCAAGCCAGGCAGACCTGATACACTGCCTTTATAAGTATACGTCCCGTTAAGGGTTTCATTTACCACGCGAATGTCGTGATCGTCAAACACCGGTTGGGTACAACCTACATCGGAAAGAACATTCTTAAAGGCATCTCCGGCAGTATGAATGGTAGCATACGACGGAAAGAATGCCTGTGACACCCACGGTGAATATCCATTAGGAGTACCAGTATAAGTTCTGCCGGCATCCTGATTGCTTTCGTTGAACTTACCCGGCATCACATTCCCTGCGAAATAATATTGCTGTGTGCCTGGGAAATTATCATACTGTGCAATCAATGCATAAGCCGTTTTAGTTGCCGGCCCCTGTTTATAATAATTATTCACAAAATTAACTTCGTGAGCACCACCGTCTGTGGCACGGTCATACCAGTTATACACCACATTATTAAAAATATCAAGACGTCCTGTGTAATAACCGTTCCCATCCAAGCCACCGGCAAGGCTCCAGTTACGGCCATCGTTATGAGCCAGCAAATTATGATGAAAGCTTCCAATGTCGCCACTGATACTTGCGGCATAACCGTGCATCGTTCCCGGAGGATAATTCTGATGCCCTGCAATATTGAGTGCTTCGGAAATAAGTGTCCGTTGGAGTGTGATATTTTTCCCGGAACGGGAGCTGAATGCTTCATCAATTGTCCAGCTGATGGAGCAATGATCTATAATACAGTGATCACTGCCGCTCATTCCCATCCCATCGTAAGTAGTTCCTGAACCAAGTCTTACACGAATATCGCGAATAATAACATCGTGTGCACCACTCATGCCAAAAGGAGCACTGCGAATGCATATTCCCTTACCCGGAGCTGTTTGTCCGGCAATGGTAATATAAGGCTGACTAAGGGTTAACCTGGAATTTAATGTGATCAAACCCGATACGGCAAACACAATCGTCCTTGGACCAATATCTTTGGTAACCGCTTCGCGAAGACTCCCTGGTCCGTCGTCGTTTAGATTGGTAACTTCCACCACTTTACCTCCCCTTCCTCCGATGGCAAATCGTCCGTATCCTTCGGCACCGTCAAATGCTACCTTCCGGGGGCGAAAATACCAGATATTACCTTTGGTAACTGTATTTGAAGCCGTAACCTCATCAATCCGCCAATAATATTTATTGAGATTATACATTCCTGATACCAGAAAGGTGGTATCGGACTGGTTACCCTTGAAAAGCGGCGATAAATGACCGGCAGAGGCAACAGCAGCCGAATCCGATCCAAAATAAACATCGTGTGAAGCAGCATTATTTGCCTTATACCATTTCAGCAATATCTTGCTGGTGTCGCCATTCGCGTGTTCGTCCCGGTCTGCCGGATAAGGCAGATTCGCCTGATAAGTCAATTTAGGCGTATTTATTTCGAAACCACTGATGGTTACTTTTTTAAAAGTTGCTGTAGAAGCAGGGTCAGGTTCAAACCTTACCACCACATCTTCACCATCGGTCACCGTGAACGTAAGATAAGCAATCGGTACATTAGCCAGTATTAATTCGCGGTTGCTCGGCATCAGATCGTTTACCACCTGCACCCCGTTCAGATAAATATCGATTGGGGCAAATGTATACGCCGTGGGACTGTCGTATGTATTATGATACGTCAATAAAGTGTGGGTACCTGCAGGAAGACCGTGTATCTTCATCTCAACAACAGGAGCGTATAACCCATCACTAGCCAGTCGGGCATAATTGGGCGCCTGTATCCCGGCTTTGTACCAGTTTGAGGCTAT
>DATBXH010001086.1:0-3520 GCA_036514375.1 Bacteroidales bacterium
AGAGATACAAACCTGCCGGTAGTACACATCCAGCATATTTCTGCCAGACCGGGCTCCACATTTTTTCTGCCGGGAACCTCCGGTGCAGATATCCATGAAAACGTACAGCCTGAAAGAAATGAAAAAGTAATTATCAAACATTTTCCAAACAGTTTTCACGGCACCAGCCTGCATGCATGCCTTACGGAATACAGCATTACAAATCTTGTAATTTGCGGCATGATGACACACATGTGTGTTGACTCGACAGTCAGAGCAGCAAAGGATCTTGGGTTTAACTGCACATTAATTTCCGATGCATGCGCTACAAGAAACCTTGAAATCCGAGGTGAGATTGTCAAAGCTGCTGACGTTCACAATTCCTTTCTGGCAGCTATAAACTATTTTTATGCTTCTGTTAAGACAACTGACGAATTCCTTGATGGCAGATAATATCCTGCTTGCATAATGCGGCCCAAGAGGCAGGGAATTGAATCTATGGAGATTAAAATAACCCTTGATCGAAATCATTAAAAGTTAGAGTTATATTCATTTTTTTCCCATCTTTGCTAGTTTTTGTACTATTTCATATTGAGATTCCGTTATAAATACATCATGCATAAAATTCGTTACTACATCTGGCTGGCTTTCCTGCTATTATCTTTCAATGGACAAAGTCAGAGCCCTTTAAATTATTGCACAGAGGAAAGGCTTTTGCTGCATGCTCTCGAAACTTTTCACTACCAGCCTGTCCCTATTGGCAGCCAATTAACGGAAAGGACTTACAAGTTATTTTTAGAAACACTGGATCCACATGGCCTATACTTTATAGTAAGCGATACTGCCATTTTATCTTCATGTAAGACTGAGATGATAGAAAAAAATAACGCTCATCTCTGTGAGGACTGTTTTACTAAAATAAGTGATCTTTACAGAGAACGCCTGATTGAAGCGGATTCCGTCATCAGCGATGTTCTTCAAACTCCGCTTACATTCACTTCAAACGATTCCATTTATTTTGGGGAGACAGAAAACATAAATTTTGCAAAAGATAAAAAGACGCTGAGGAATGGCTGGAAAAGATGGCTCAAATATCAGGCGTTACTTTATTTGTTTTCACCCGACAGTACCAACGATAACCCGTTCCTCAGAAAGGATAGCCAGATATTGAAAAAAGAAACCGAGGTCATCAACAAAATTAAAATCAGGGAACAGCGATTCATAAATCGAATTCTCAACAGTCCGCAGGGATTCTCAAACTATGTGGCATCAGCATTCCTAAACGCGTTGGCCGCAAGTTTCGATCCTCATTCTTCCTATTTTTCTCCTTCGGAAAAACAGGATTTTGAATCCTCATTATCTCCGGACGCCCCCTCCTATGGCTTTGAAGTTGAAGACAAGCCCAATGGCACAGTGCAAATTTCGCGGCTAATACCCGGCGGACCTGCCTGGAAGTCTAACGAATTACATAAAGGCGACGTGCTGGTACAGGTACAATGGCCACATGGCGAAATAGTAGACCTTTCATATTCGGACAAAGAAGAAACTGACGAAATCCTTCAATCATCCGAATCCGATCGAATGGAACTGACTGTGAGGAAACCAAACGGACAACTGAAAACAGTGCGGTTAATAAAGAAGATGCTGAAGGCAGATGATAACCTCATCAAAAGCTTTGTATTAAAAGGAAAGAAAAACATCGGTTATATTTCGCTTCCTGGTTTTTATACCGAATGGGAAAATCAGGATCCTACCGGATGCTCTGTCGATATGGCCAAAGAAATCCTGAAGCTCAAACAGGAGCATGTTGAAGGCATTATTATCGACTTGAGAAACAATGGTGGTGGAGCTATGAATGAAGCTATTGCCCTGGCGGGCACATTCATCGAAGGCGGTCCGCTTTGCATCCTGAGAGAAAGAGATAAAAAATTAACTTTACTCAAGGACATGAACCTTGGCACCATCTATGACGGACCGTTGGTATTAATGGTTAACGGATTTAGTGCTTCGGCCTCTGAAATTCTGGCGGCCTCGCTACAGGATTATCATAGGGCTGTTATTGTTGGCAGTCCCACGTTTGGAAAAGCAAGCGGACAATCTATTATTCCGTTGGATACACTTGCATGGATTAATCCCAAAGGTTCAACGAATAAGCATAACCCCGGATTTGCAAAAATTACAGTCAGCCGGTTCTATAGACTCAATGGAAGCAGTTACCAAGGTAAAGGTGTAGTTCCTGACATTTTGCTTCCGGCCCAGGTGGAAGGCTGGGGAATTAGAGAAACAAAGCAGCCTTACGCTTTCGGTGGAGATTCGGTAGAGAAAAAAGTTCATTTCGTTCCGTTCCCCGATCTGCCTGTCAGGGAATTGTCTGACAGAAGCAGAATCAGACTGGCACAGGATACCATATTTAGAAAAATTATCCAAATAAGCGATTCACTCAAAATCGCTCTTAAAAATCTGAAAGCCGTTTCTCTTAACATAGATTCATTCAGAAAAAAGGAAGCCTGGATTTTTGAGGCTTTGCAAACCCTGGATAACATCACTGAGAGGCCCTCGCTTGATTACAGGGTTACCAATGTAAAATACGATGAGGCGCTAATTAATCTCAGTTCGTATCGCAAAGAAATAAATGAGATACTCATTAAAAATTTACAAAACGACATTTATATCCAGGAAACCTATCAAATTACCAATGATCTCATAAATTATCATTAAACTAATCATCATGAAAAATTCACGAAAAACCATTGCCGCATTGACAATTTCTTTTGCTTTAATCATTCTGTTTTCCGCACAATCGTATGGTCAGAAGTTGGAAGATCCATTATCGTACATGGAATTTATGAGCAAACAGTACCGGAAAATCATGGAAGATATGTGGGACTACACCAGCGCTGCTGCACATAGCAAAAATGCCCGTAAAATTGAAAACAGACGTCAGGATTTGCTAAGTACCACGTTAAAGGCCAAACAAAATATTGCAACCATGCCTGATTTCAAAGGAGACAAGAGTTTGCGTGATTCTACCGTTTCTTATCTTGACCTGAGTTACAACGTGCTCAACTACGACTATGGAAAAATTATAAACATGGAAGAAGTTGCAGAACAGTCATACGACATGATGGAAGCCTATATTACGGCACAGGACATGGCCAATACAAAACTGGATGAGGCAAGTGACAGGATCGATGCCGAACAACAGGCTTTTGCCCAAAAGTACAACATAAGACTAGTGGAAAGCCAGGATAAACTGGGAAACAAACTTGAGAAGGCAAATAAAGCGTTTAAATATTACAACACGGTCTATCTCATTTTCTTTAAGAATTTCAAGCAGGATTATTATTTATCAGAAGCTCTTCAGAAAAAAGATATCAATTCCATTGAGCAGAACCGGACCACGTTGCAAAAATTTTCGCAGGACGCGCTAAAACAACTGGATACCATTAAAGCATTCGGAGGCGATAACTCGCTGAAACTTTCACTAAAACAACTGCTTGATTTCTACAAATTGAAATCATCCGCTAAAATACCAGTGCTG
>DATBXH010001087.1:0-2215 GCA_036514375.1 Bacteroidales bacterium
ATTTTGAAATGGATTGACTTGTGTTTTGGAATAAACCACTTACCAAACCGTTCGTTCTTGAATTTTGGTACGAGTAAGCTTATTTTACCATCGGATTCGGAAAATTCCTGAATTTTCCTTGTTGGAATAAAAGAAAGATAATTTTTAGAAACTTTTTTTCTGAAAAGCATTCTATTATGGTTTTAGATAAAAGAGAGGGTTATTAAAAACTTTCCAGGTTTCAGGGACCTGGAAAGTTTAGATAATTCAATGGTATTGTATGAAAATAATTGTTTAATCAGTGCATTATCAAGTAATTTTTTCATTCTTTATCTCAAATTTACCTGCGCCCGCTGGTATTATTAGGAGAATCACTGCCCGAATCATTCTTCTTAATAACCTTTTTTGCATCTCTGGGATTACTTTTACTTTCTTTAGAAACCTGCATCTCCCGTTTTACTCTTACTGGCTGTCCAACTTCCTTTCCGGAATAAACCGCAGGCTGTGTTCGTGAAGGCGTTTCTACATTTTTATTTTGATTTGCATTATCATTCCTGTTCTGATTTACATTGTCATTACGAACCGGACGAGTCTCCGTATTTTGCTGTCCCTCACTACGCTGACTATTAGTACTCTGTTGACGACTATTATCATTACTCTGTCCCCGATTCGAGTTATTGTTTTCATTCCCCCTGGTGGAAATATCCCTGCGTGCAGGGTTCGAAGTATTCGTATTGGTACTTGAATTAGTATTTACATTTTGGTCAGAAGGGTACGATCTCCCTTCTCCTTGGCGTCCGGGAGTTGTCCTGTTCTGTTGCTGTACCTGCTGATTATTGGAGGAATTATTATTCTGCCGGGGTTGAGCATTCCGGTGAGAGGGCATCGTATTTGTCTGTTGCGGATTCCTGTATATAGGACTCCGTGCATTTTCGTTAAAGCCTCTGACTCCTCCGTTATTTATGATCGTTGTGTTGTTTATTACAGTGGTATTATTATAGGTATTACCTCTCCTGTCGTAATCTCTTCTTCCATCCTCATTGTAAACAGACCTGTAGTAATATCTCGGATAATGCGAAGCATAAAGCTGGTGTTGTCTCCAGGGCTCATGTACCTTGTAATCCAATACCACAACAAATGCGCTGTTAATATCATAACTTGAATAATAAGAAGGGAATGTTGCAGTAAACACCCAATTCCCGTTGTTCAGATAAACATATTCATGGTTCCAAACATCGTAATACATTTCAACATCAGGCAGATAATAATAACGAACCTCGCTCACGTCATCATATTGCGGTGCCCATGGCGGAGGTACTACTTCTCTTTGAACAACAGTTGTTCGACGCTCAGGTACATAAACAGTACTTACGCATCCGTGAAGAAAAAGAGTAATTAAACAGCAGAGTAATAACCAATCTTTCAGGTGGGTTATTTTAGTGATTTTACTGGTCTCAGAAAGTGTTTTCATGGCATTTCGGTTTAATTGTATCGAAACTTAATAACCAAATTCTTGTAATAATTTGAAATTCTCAAAAATATAATAAAATTTATATACTTTATGCAAGAATCATACCAGAAAAAATATATTCACAATTCGACTTATTTTTAGACGGTTATCAACCTGTTCGTAGATATCCTGATTAAAAGAATTAACCGAAAACTATTCTTTTTGCTTACCGGAAGTTGAACTAAAACAGGAACGGGAACCTCATTGATTCCCGTTCCTGATATTTCATTTATACTCCTGCACTTGGAGGAACAGGAGCATCTGCTGAACCTGCATTTTTCAATGGCACTCTGATCATGATAATGGCTATAAGCAGAATTATAGCTGCACCAATCAAAACATGAGGCTCGTATAAACTTTGTTTGTAGTTGACGTTCGCAATCTTGAAAGGAGCAAAAATCAATCCTGTCAATGCTTCGCCGGCAATTAATCCGGAAGCTATAAGAATTCCAATATTCTCAACTCGCACACGTTGGGCAGTACTTAGCTTACGACGCTCAACGAGAATATCAACCAAACCCTTAACCAAACCTCCGATAAATATTGCAAAAGTGGTTTCCAATGGAAGATACATACCAACCGCTATGAGCATAGGGCTTTTTACCTGCATCAGAATAAGGCCGAATCCAAAAAACATACCGAAAATAATTAAAGGCCAGGCCATATCGCCACCTACAATACCCCTGGAAAGCATAGCCATCAGACCAGCCTGTGGTGCGGCAAGAT
>DATBXH010001088.1:0-2716 GCA_036514375.1 Bacteroidales bacterium
AAATTACTTACGATGTAAGAGGATTAGGAAAAACCACGCTCATTATCGATACCAAAACAGGCTGGATTGTAAAAGCAACTTCGAAAAGCCACAACCAGGGCAACATGAATATCAAAGCCCAGGGAAATGACATGCAAATGCCTATGGAAACCGACGGAACAACTGAAATAGTTGCCGTTCCTTAATAAATTAATTATAGTTAGCAACATGAGAAAACTGATCACCCTGTTATTGGCTATACCCTCTATCGCCATTCAGGCACAAACTATTAAAGGTATTGTATATTCCGTACAGGAAAAGTCACCGGTGGAATTCTCACCGGTGGCCCTTCTTCACCTTCCCGATTCGGCCCTGACAACCAGTACATCCACCAAAACAGGAGGTGCATTTACATTCGACAATGTGAAACCTGGCAAATATTTTGTAAAAGCCACGTACCTGGGTTGTACCCCCACAGGCAAAGCTATTGAAATTACAACCGACAGCAAAACCGTTCAGCTCGATACTATCTTTATGAAGCCATCGTCGCAACAACTGGCCGAAGTGCATGTAAATGGAGAACGGATTACCGGTAAGGAACTGGTAGACCGCACCGTCTATTCCATTCCATCAGGGATTGCCAAAACATCCGTGAATGGCTATGAAGTATTGCGTAAAATCCCGGGTATCCAGGTAGATTTTAACAACAACATTACGCTGAACGGTAAAAGCAATTTTATCATCCAGGTGGATGGGAAACTGCGCGACAAGGAATACCTGGCCCGTTTGCTGCCAACGGATATTGAGTCTATCGAAGTTATTAATAATCCATCGGGTAAGTACGAAGGAACCATTGACGGCGTTATCAACATTATTCTCAAGAAAGAAGCCAGGGTAGGCATGAACGGAAACTTCAGCGGAATGGTTCGTCCTTCCGATAAACTCACCGGTTATGGCGCAGGAAGTCTTGAATACGGGTTTGGCAAGGTAAGCGTTTATGCCTCGGGGTACTCTTTCTTCCAAAACCTGAATAGTTCCAGCACCAATTACAGCAATTTCATGTTTAAGGATTCGACTGCAGATCTCACAGGCAAAGGAAAATTCCATATTGCTGCCAGTGCAATTAATGTTGGTTCCGATTACTATATCAACGACAAGAACAACCTGAGCTTTAATTTCAGCTACAAACCGGTATCGCTTAAAAATGATATCACCAGCGAAGGTCCGCTGCAGGGAATAATGAGTCATTATTTTTCATCGCCCACCAGCTCAAGCACCAAAAGCGGTGAGATCAATGCTTCGCTTTTCTATCAGAGGAAATATAAAAAACCTATCCAGGAACTGACATCCGAAATGGTTTTCTATTCCTTTCATTCCAACGAACCGAATACGCTTGACTATTATTATTTCAACCCCAGTGATACAGTCGTGAATAAACGGTGGAATAACAACACCAATGACCGAAGCTCTCTGTCGGCCAAGGTGGATTACGTGTATCCGCTCGGAATTTCAACCAAATTCGAAACCGGGTATCAATTTTACTACCAGCAGATGAAGTACGATTTTGAAAGCGATAGTGCCAGTAACAATACAAACGTTTACCGGTATTCGGAGCTTCGCAATGCCGCATATGCAGGGTTAACATGGAATCTTGGAAAATTCGGATTTCAAACCTCGCTGCGTGCTGAGTACAGCAATATACTTGTTAATAAAAACAATTCGTCGGACTATATGGCCTGGTTGCCTTCGGCCAACATTCAATATAAGATCACAGGCGTGCAAAACATAAAGCTTACATATAACCGACGGATAAACCGCCCAAGTGTATACGACCTTAATCCTTACCGCAAACTCACGAACAACTTTAGTTTTACGGAAGGAAACCCATACCTGAAACCGGAATATCATGATAAGTTACAACTGACGTATTCGTTGAACTTTGGTAAGAACTTCATCTCGCCCAACATTTATTACGATTTCGTCTCGAACCGTATCGGGCAGAAAAGTTCCATTGTCATGTCTCCCGAAGCAGGAGGCTCGGCATTGCTAACCTCGCCGGATAATATCATTACCGGATACGAGCGTGGTGTGGGTCTCAATGCCAATATCATTTTCTTCAATATCAATGCACGGGTTTACCAGGGACATTATAACAAGTTTACATATATGAACGAAGGCCAGGCGGTAACCATCCCGTCACAGAATTATTCGTCGTTCAGCATCACGAGTTATGCATTCTCACAACTTTTCAAGAAAAAGCTGAATGGTTTTGTATTCTTTAGCTACAATGGCGTGAACGTAAATGCGCAAAGCAAAACATACAGCACGCCTATGTATGGAATCGGAGCTCAGCGTATTGCCGGAAACCATACCTTCGGTGTGTTCTATTTTTTACCGTTTAAGAAGGATTTTGTACCTTCCAAAACCATCACGGAAACGCCTTTGCTGTATTCCAAAACCACCATGAGCTTTGATGTTTCGTATTACATACAGGTAATGTATTCCTATAAGTTTAACAAAGGAAAGGCGATAAAGAAAGTGAATCACAAGGCAGATACCGAAAGCGATAGTAAGAGCGGCGGGGTTGGGCAATAGTAATAGAAGAATACTCGTGTTGTCGCATTCATACCTTATAACAAAGAGAGACATTTCCTTCGCTTGGCGTAGCGTCCCGCTACGTCATTTCCTTCAGGCCTCCGGCCAAATTCGGTTATTGTTGATGCGGATCTAATGTTTT
>DATBXH010001089.1:0-4488 GCA_036514375.1 Bacteroidales bacterium
TTTAAGCTCTGATGCTGTTTATTCTGTTTTTGAGGATCATATGCAACGGCTATGGGTTGTAACATATGGCGGAGGTATAAACCTAATGGATGTTAGAAATGGCCAATATCGCTTTTTCAATTATATAAACAAACTAAAAACCTATCCGTTACAATGCATCAGAGCCCGATATATGACAGAAGATGATCATGGACGCTTTTATGTTGGTACAATAGAAGGGTTAGTAGCTTTTCAATATAACGAAAAGGATCCTGAGAATACCAGATTTTATTGTTACAATCATGTACCGGAGGACAATCATACTATTTCCGGCAATGATGTCCATTATATTTTACCTGCTAAAAATGGTAACCTTTATATAGGAATTTATGGAGGCGGCTTTGATGTATTGAAAGGATTTAGTTTTGATAAAAAACCAGACTTCCGATGTTTCAAAAAAGGTAATGGAATGCCTTCCGATGTTGTTTTCACTGTACAGGAAGATTCGAAAAACAACATATGGTTGTCTACCCAAACCAAACTAGTGAAGTTTGAAACCGGAACAGAAAAGAAGTATTTATACAGCCCTGTTACCAACAATTCGTATAGTTTTACTGAGGCTGCCGTATGTAAGACTTCCAAAGGTGATTTTATTTATGGTACCACAGAAGGATTTGTCAGGTTTAATCCCATGAATGTTCAAAAAAGTAAATTTGTTCCTCCTATTGTATTTACCCAGCTGCATCTGTTTAATAAGCCTGTCGAAGTTGGAACGGAAGGTTCTCCATTATCGAGAATTATTGATGATGTGCAAGATTTAAAACTTACTCATAAGCAAAGTATTATCTCTATTGGTTTTGCAGCCCTTGATTACTCAGATCCGCAAGAAATTCTGTATGCATATAAACTGGATGGTATAGATGCCGACTGGAATTACGTGGGAAACCAACGCATCGCTACCTATACCAAATTACCCAAAGGAAAATTTATCTTCCGGGTAAAGTCTACCAATGCCGATGGTGAATGGGTAAACAACGAACGAACGATCCGGATTATCAAAGCACCTTCTTTCTGGGAATCCTATTGGGGCTTTGCATTCTATTTTATCGTATTTGTGGCCATCGTCATATTGGCTACCTACATACTGTTTACCATTTACAGGTTAAAAAATGATGTGGTAGTTGAACACAGGATTACAGATATGAAGTTGCGCTTCTTTACGGATATATCGCACGAGTTACGAACGCCTTTAACTTTGATTTCCTCACCTGTTGAAAATATTCTTCGTAAAGAAACACTTTCAGATAAGATAAAAGAGCAATTAACTGTTGTAAAAAGAAATACAGAACGCATGTTGCGTTTAGTAAATCAAATACTGGATTTTCATAAAATTCAGAGCAAAAAGATGACATTGGAGGTTGAGGATATTCATGTAAGTCAATTTATGAATGAAATTTGCTCTAATTTTAAGAAATTGGCTGAAGACAGGAACATAGAACTTCTCATCGTAGATAACAGCAAAAACGGACATTTGTGGGTTGACAGAGATAAATTTGAAAAGATTTTTTACAATTTATTATCCAATGCTGTTAAGTTTACCCAATCGGGCAAACCCGTTGAAGTATTTATTGAGGAGGAACTAAATAATATAAGCATTTTAGTTAAGGACAAAGGAGTGGGTATAGATAAGGAAAAATTGAAACGGTTATTTAATCGCTTCGAGAGTTTGGGGTCAAATTATAATTCTGTCCAACCCAGTACAGGTATAGGTTTGTCTCTTACCAAGGAACTGGTCGACCTGCACAAGGCAACCATAGAAGTGGAAAGTGAATTGGGTAAAGGCTCTTCATTTAAAGTAACTTTCGTTAAAGGTCATGATCATTTTAATAGTAACGATGATTATGTTTTGCGCGATTCAACTGCTGATCAATCTTTAATGAATAATAGTTATAGTCCTGAAATTGAAATAGCAGATGATTATGAACAAAAGTTTGTTCATGTACCAGAGATGCCAACAATCCTTGTTGTAGAAGATAATTCTGAACTTCGGAATTTCCTTTCATCGGTTTTGCGGAACAACTACAATATATTAGAGGCAAAAAATGGAAGAGAGGCACTAAAAATTTTACCGGACTCTTCGCCTGATCTGATTGTGTCCGATATTATGATGCCGGAGATGTCAGGACTGGAGTTGGCAAAGGCAATTAAAGAAGATATCAATATCAGTCATATACCATTGATATTATTAACCGCTAAGAATGATATCGATAGCAAACTTGAGGCTATGGAATATGGAGTTGATGATTATATTACCAAACCTTTCAGCTCTGCCTACCTGGAGGCTCGGGTAGAGAATCTCCTGAGATTACGAAAACAACTGCAGGAATACTATAGGTCATCGTTAACCAGTGGGGTTATATCCATTTCCAAACCCAATGTAACATCTCAGGATGATATTTTTATTCAACGTATTATGAAATATATCGAGGAACATATTGAAGATTCTGAGTTGTCCATAGATGGTATTGCCTTATTTATTGGATTAAGCCGCTCTTCTATGTTTAAAAAGATAAAAAGCTTAACAGGGTTAGCTCCTGTTGATTTTATTAAGGAAATAAGAATAAAGAGAGCTGCTCAGCTCATCGAAACAGGTGAATTTAATGTTAGCCAGGTTGCTTATATGATTGGAATGACTGATCCACGCTATTTCAGCAAGTGTTTCAAGCAAAAATACGGAATAACACCAAGAGAATACAAGGATAATTGTCAATCCTAAGTTGAGCCTTAAGTTTTAATAAATTATGCGAATTAAGAGTTAGGTTTCATGATCAGACCTCTCCAATCTATCATCAAAGCTTTCCGATGCGTTATCCAACCTCAAGGTTTCATCATCAAAGTTCAAGGTTGTGTCGTCCAACCTCCGGCTATTGTCATCCAACCTATAGATTTCGTTATCAAAGCCGGAGGTTTCATAACTGAAGTATTCCGTTTGATCTAGTGAAACTGATCTACACTGCTAAAACATCAAAGCTATATTATATGCTTAGTGTTCAGAATATATCACGCATTTCTTTCTGCATAACTTTCCCAGATATTAGACATATTCTACCAGAAATTACACATCGCAGGCTACAGATTATTATTTCTTTGAGCCATTAAACTATTAAATACACCTAACGATTTTTTATGAAAACAAATTACGTACTATGTGGACTAATAACACTATTGTTATTGGCTTCGTGTGAAAAAAAGGAGGACAAGTACCCGACCTCTGTTGTGCACAACTATGATTTCACACTGAATGGAGTATCCTGGACATATAATGTCAATTTGACTACCAGGCTTTTTATTATTTACGATAATAATGGCACATTCAGAGCGAATTACATGGTTTACTATCCTTTTGCTTTGGAAAATGGCACCTACAAATTTTTAGTGACGCCTACTCCTTACCTGATTACCGATTCGTTGCTTAAAAAGAATCTGAATGATTTGGTTATGCCACAGCCAACTAATGCCGATACTCATATTCAAATTTCACCGGCAGTATCATATAGTTCCCCCTTTAATGACACTTTGCATTTAGCCATGGTAAACCGTACAGGAACACTCAGGCTGAGAGGCCGGGATGCGGTAGCAGATAAATCATATACAACTGTAAGGGCAATCGTAACCGTAAAATACACTGGCTACAAGCCTGTTGACGAAACATACGTAGAATCTTCCCAGGAACTTACGCGATCCAAAGCAACTACAACAGGAGGGTTAAATTATACTGATGATTTTATTGTTTTTCCAACACAAGATGATCAACACAAAGTTAGTGCCCGACTGGAAATGCTCGATGCTACAGGTCAGATTGTCCGGACTAAGGAATTGCCGGATAAATTTGAAATCCTTCCTAATGCAATAACAATAGCTGATTTTTATTTGAATGAATAGCAGAGATTTCTAACGTATCGCTTAACTTAAAAATTTATGAACAGATATATATTAACTTGTTTAGGCATCTTTCTTTTTGCAGTAACTGGTATGGCTCAAACCAAGGTTACCGGTGTTGTAAAAGATAAAAATGGTATTATACCGGGTGTTAGTGTAATGGTAAGAGGATCGAACCAGGGAACTATTACCAATGCAGATGGCATCTTCTCTATTGGCGTAAAAGACCCTAATAATGACGTATTGGTATTCAAATTTTTAGGAATGGACTCGGTAGCTGAACCGCTTAACGGACGTACTTCAGGCATCGAAATACACATGAATGAAATCGTCAGTCAATTAGACGAATTGGTTGTTGTGGGTTATGGTCAACAAAAACGGAAAGATCTTACAGGTGCGATTGCCAGTGTATCTGGTAAAACACTTGAAAACATCCCTGCTCCTTCCTTAGGCGAAGCGCTGGCAGGAAAACTGGCGGGAGTACAGATTACTGCTGATGACGGTTCGCCTGATGCCGAGATTACCATTCGCGTACGCGGAGGTACCTCCCTTACAGGAAGTAATAATCCG
>DATBXH010001090.1:0-3364 GCA_036514375.1 Bacteroidales bacterium
AAGCCATAACTTAAATTGGAAAAGGATGATATCGACCCGTGTTCATCCTTTTTTTGTTTCTTTGTATTGTATCAAAACAGATATCTATGCCTCAGGAAATTATTTTTGCCACCAATAACCCGCATAAACTACATGAAATTCAGGATGTGCTGGGTGACCATTTTCATTTGCTTTCGTTAAAGGATTTGAATTTTACGGAGGACATCCCTGAAACACAACCTACACTCGAAGGTAATGCGCTCGACAAGGCTAGATATATTTTTAACCGGTTCCACATGCCGTGCTTTGCCGATGATACCGGTCTGGAAATTGATGCCCTGGATGGAAAGCCGGGTGTATTCTCTGCCCGTTATGCCGGTTCCCTGCAGGAGTTCGGTACGGAAAAAAAACGGACGGAGGCCAACATCGAAAAGGTATTGACCCAACTAAACGGAAAAGATAACCGGACAGCCCGGTTCCGCACTGTAATTGCTTACCTGGACGGCAACCACGAATATCTTTTTGAAGGAATTGTAGAAGGAACAATAACCAACGAGAAACATGGTACGGATGGATTCGGCTACGATCCTGTTTTCCGGCCTGATGGTTATACGCTGACATTTGCCGAAATGCCGCTTTCAGAAAAAAACAAAATTAGCCACCGGGCCAGGGCCTTTGCTAAATTTGTGGAATTTCTCAAACATTAAAATATATAGGTCATATCATCGTTTATTTATTTTTGAACAGAACTGTCAATATCAGATGATGAGAACAATTTGGTCAATCCTGTTTTTCTTTTTTCTTTTACCTGTCAGATCCCAGATAAATGTGGGTGAGTGGCGCGATCATCTTCCGTATCAAATGTGCCGTAAAGTGGTGAAAATCGGTACCAAGGTTTATTGTGCCACGGATTATAACATTTTTACCTTTAATACGCGTGACAACAGTTTGCAAAAACTATCGAAAATTACGGGTTTGTCCGATATCGGAATCGCCGATATGGAATATAATTCAGCTAAAAACATTTTGTTTATTGCTTATACCGATGGTAATATCGATCTGCTTAAAGGAAACACCATTACCAATATACAGGATATTTACCACCAGGCCGTCTTAGGATCGAAAAAGGCGAATCATATTTTTTTCCAGGGGAATTTTGCTTACATCTCCTATTCGTTTGGCATTGTGAAATTCGATCTCGATAAGAATGAGGTTAAAGACACGTATGTGGTGGGCGAAAATGGAACCACGTATGAGGTTTTATCGATGGTTGCCGATAACAATTATTTTTATGCAGCCACAGTCAAAGGCATTTTTAAAGCTGATATAAACGATCAGTTCCTGGTAGATTACAGCCACTGGCACCGCGATAACACCATTGCAAATAGTAACGGCAAATTCAATGTTCTCGGAGTTTTTAACGGCAATATTATCGCCAATTATTCGGGCACAGGCGATAAAACAGATACCCTGTACTATCTCTCCGATAATGGTTGGCGAAAGTTTTTGATCGGGCAAAACTATGCCCATTACGAAATCCGTCAATGCAGCGACCAGTTGGTTATAGCCGGCGATAAACGTGTATATATGGTAAATTCGAATTTTGAAACCGTTTCAACCATCGATGGATACGGTTTTATTTATGCCAGTCCATACAGTGCGTTTTATGACGGATCCGGAAATATCTGGATTGCCGATGGCGGGGTAGGGTTGGTATATAAACTTGCTAATTCCTCGGGATACACCAGTGTATACCCAAACGGACCAACTTCGGCAGATGTCGGGAAAATGCTTTACGCAAACGGGATACTTTACGTAACAGGTGGAGGCACCACATCATCAATGGCACCCATGTATTTTCATGGCGAATTATTTCAGTTCAGCAATGAAAACTGGACGAGCTTTACCAATTGGAATGCTTTTGATTTCACTGTTGCCGCACCTGATCCTTCGGATCCCAAGAAAATTTATATCGGTGCCTGGGGCGATGGTGTTTTTGAATATCAAAACGGTAATCTTATAACTCAATTTACCGATAAAAATAGTACCCTTCGCTCCAATTTTCCCGGAGCCTCATCATTTTGTATCGGGGGATTAACCTTTGATGCCAGCCATAATCTTTGGGTAGCCCAGGGAGGTGTTACTGCACCTATTTCAATTCGTAAACCGGACGGCACATGGACGAGTCTTTCATGGGGAGCTTATCTTAGCAATTATGCTTTGGGAGAAATCCTTATTGACCAGTATAATCAATTCTGGGTGCCTTTACCGCCGAATCACGGACTATTTGTCTTTAATCCTCACAATACCATCGACAACGAAAAGGATGACAGTATTGTTAAATTTAATCCTATCAGTGCTTTTGGCGATGCAATTACCAATGTTTATTGCGTAGCCAGCGACAGGGATGGTTACATATGGGCGGGAACGGATAAAGGACCTGTAGTTTACTCGAATCCGGAAAACATTTTTACGGAAACAGCAGGGGCCCAGGTTAAGATCCCGCGTAACGACGGCAGCGGGCTGGCCGATGTTTTACTCGGAACGGAAACGATCAATTGTATTACGGTTGACGGTGCCAACCGGAAATGGTTCGGCACGGACAAAGGCGGTGCTTTTCTTTTTTCGCCCGACGGCACGCGGCAGATTTATCATTTCAACACCGATAACAGTCCAATTTTTTCGAACACCATAAAAACCATTGGCATAAACGACCAAACCGGCGAAGTATTTTTTGGAACCGACAAAGGTATTATTTCCTTCCGGGCTACCGCCACCAATCCTAATGACAATTTTACCAATGTTTACGTTTATCCCGATCCCGTTCGTGAGAATTACAATGGCATTATTACCATCACCGGGCTGATCGAAAATACCATTGTTAAAATAACCGACATCTCAGGCAACCTGGTGTATCAAACCAAGTCGCTGGGCGGACAGGCAACCTGGGATGGCAAAGGCCACGGCGGACGAAAAGTGGCCACCGGTGTATATCTTGTTTTTTGCAGTAACGAGGATGGATCAAAAACATATGTGACCAAAATGTTGGTGATACATTAGATAAACCTGAATGCTAACTTAACCTAAATCATGGTATTCATGAAAAAATATAACCAGCCGGCTGATTATCTGATTCTCTTACTGATATTACTTATTGGCATGTGGCCTATTGTTTTGGGAGTTGGAACAATGAAGTGGGATGCCATGGATATCTATCTGCCCTGGAAATATTTTGTTGGTGAGTCCATTCGGAACGGTGTCCTGCCTCTCTGGAATCCTTTTATGAACTCCGGTTTCCCCCAAATGGGCGATGTGAATACGTGGTATCCTGTAAGCTGGATTATTTCGTTAATCAGAAGATACGATATATATTCCGTTCATTTCG
>DATBXH010001091.1:0-3473 GCA_036514375.1 Bacteroidales bacterium
TTTAACGGAGATGCAAAGGATAAAAGAGGATAATTTCTATAAAAGTTTGGCATTTATTGTTTTGTTCAGTATATTTGTTTGTTCACGTATCGTGATCGTAAATATACAACCGAACAACTATATGATACCGGATACAATTCATACTGTGGTAGATACTATTTTAAAAGGGCATAACATCAAGGCCTGGTGGAAAGAATTTGATGCAAAGGAAGTTGATGGCATCATTGAACTGGACTATAAAGGAAAAAAAGACAGGTTTTATGTCGATATAAAAAAAGAACTTCGTAATTTTCAGCTACCACAAATACTTCAGAATGCAAAGATGTATAACCCGTTCATGGTTGTGGCTGAAAACATCTTTCCCAATCTTAAAGCTGAACTGGCAAAAAACGAGATTGCTTTTATTGATTTGAAAGGAAATATATTCATTGAAACCGGGAATATTTATATCAAAGTTGAAGGACAACGTGATTTATTGGTTTACAAGGAACGTCCGGCCAGAACCTTTACAAAAGCCGGGCTAAAAGCAATCTTTTATTTCCTGATGAATGAGGATGCTATAAATAAAACATATCGTGAAATTGCGAAAGAAGCCGGAATCGCACTCGGCAATATCAACAATATTATCAAAGGTTTACTGGATGAAGGATTTGCCATTCGCCTGACTGAAAAAAAATATAAACTAACCAATAAAAATAGGCTTCTTGAACGATGGTTGCTGGGATATGAAGAAAGGCTGAAACCGACCTTACATGTTGGAAATTTTAGGTTTGTAAAGCAGGACGATTTCTTGAAATGGGAAAACCTGGCATTATTAAAAGACGAAACGTTCTGGGGTGGCGAAGCAGCTGCTAATATCCTTACGAATTACCTGAACCCGGAAATATTAACACTTTACACAACAGAAGCAAAGGCCGATTTAATGAAAAAATACAAGCTAATACCCGACCCTGCCGGAAATGTTAAAGCCTATCAAAAATTCTGGATGCTGAATTACGAAAATGCGAACACCGTTCCTCCCCTTCTGGTTTATACTGACTTAATGAATACCGGGGATAGCAGATGTATAGAAACCGCTAACATGATTTATAATGAGCACCTTGAGAATAAATATAGATGAGATAGCAAGCCCGGAAGTAAAAGTTGTAGTTGCTACCCTGAACAAAGCTTTTGAGGAGTTTGGGGTCGATTTTTACCTGATCGGGGCAAGGGCAAAGGATTTCTGGCTCCAATCCAGTAAGATTCCTCCACGAAGGTTTACAAACGACATTGATTTTGCAGTGTTGGTTTCAGGGGTTAATGAATTTCATGATTTGGTTAAGTTTCTTACAGCCAAATATGGCTTCCAGCCAGTCTCATCTGTTCCTCACAGGATTACCTATGTGAAAAATAAATTTCTGATCGACCTTTTGCCGTTTGGCGGAGTAGAAGAAGCAGGCTATGTCAACTTCAACGACAAGTTTGATACAAAAATATCCGTTTTAGGGTTAATGGAAGTTTTTGAAAGTACTGCACTTGCAGAGTTTCATGATGATGTAATAAAAATCGCATCATTGCCGGGAATTGTAATTCTGAAACTTATTTCCTGGAATGACAGACCGGAAGAAAGGGTACGTGATGTTGACGATTTGTATATGATTCTCAAATACTATTTTGAAATAGAATCGGAAGAAATTTACGTCAATCACCTGGACTTGTTCGATGAAAACTTTGATAATGTTGTAGCCGGAGCAAGGGTACTCGGACGACAAATGAAGGAAATATTAGCAAAATCGAAGCTTTTGAAAGAAAAAATTATTTCAATACTGGAATCTAACACTAAGGATACCGAAACAAGTATTATGTCAAATCTCATGGTTCGGGGAACAGATATAAGTGCTGATGAAGCTTTAAGGCTGATTCAGGCTGCTTATATGGGTTTAAATGATTAAGAAACAATTAAGAATGAATTGAAAAAGAAGTAAAAAAGAATTGAATTTCAATTAAAAAACTATTAAATGAGTATTGATTTTAAAAAGTTGGCAGAAATAATCGTCAATAAGACTGGAGATTTCGAGAATAATATTATCAAATTCAAAGTTTTTTATAAACGGTACTTAATAAAAGTTGAGAAAAAACAGGAAATTCAAAGACAGTTATATAGTCTTTTGGAAGAAATACAGATTCAAATCCAAAATGGAGTTTATCCTACACGCGAATCACTAAGCCTTGATAAAAGCATTGAAACTTTTTTTAAAGAAAAGTTTCATCCTGACTTGGTACACCTTTATAACACAGAGGTTCCTTTCAAGTCACAGAAAAATAAAAAGTTGCTATTACCAGAAGATAATGTTGTAGCAAGCATTTTCTTAGGATTAGCACAATCTTTAGCAATAGGTTTTTCTGAGGCGCTGGAAAAGCAAAAAGCAGAATGGAACTATAAGCTTGAATTTATTAAGTTTTTATACCAATCGATTTATTACTCAGGTTTACATCCTGACATAGAAAAACGAAGAAATATAGATTCAGCTTTTAGATATAATGTTATCCTTGTTCACTCTTATAAGCTTAAAAATAAAAAAACCGAACTCAAAATTCTCCTTCCATTTGAAAAACTTAAAAGCGATTTTCTCGCACCATACGAACAAAAACTGCCTATAAAAATAAATGGTAGACTTATTCCTTTCGATGATATTTATTCTTTAAACATAAGTTCAACAATTCTAAAAGATGATGAAATTGAGCTTTGGGCAGCCAAAAATGGATTTCATTGGAATTCCAATAAAAAAAATGAGAAGGCATTAAGTCTATCATGTGAAGATGTGACTGATAATTTATTAAGCAATCCATACTTAATTCAAAGTATTCAAGGATTGATATACATTGAAAAATCAAGAATTGATGAATTGAAAGCAATTATAAATGATGATTTTGATTTAACAAAACTTATTAGTTTCTGTGAAGAACTTAATAGTGTGGCTTCCAATAGCAATTATGCAAGCTGTGCTTTTTTAGTCAGAGCTATTATTGACCACGTTCCACCTATATTTGGAGCAAAATCTTTTACTGAATTTGCGAATAGTTCTAACCAAAGTATTAAAAAATCAATGCTTAAACTTCAGGAATCTGCCAGGAATATTGCAGATGGGCTAATACATTTACAAATAAGAAAAAAAGAAGCACTCTCAACGTTTACACAAGTCGATTTTAGACAAGAAATGGATTTACTCTTAGGAGAAGTTTATCGAATATTAAAATGAATAAGATGCTCTTTACACTCTCTCAATTTTATATATTCATTATCCAAACCCTTCCGAAAAAAACTCCTTTGGAGTAAGGCCAAGCGCCCTGATAACTTTCATCAAACTTGAATATCTTAAATCTTCACCTTTCTCATACTTACCATATTGCGCACGGGCAATATCATGCTCGAAAGCAAAATTTTCGTAATTGCTGTATCCTTTTTTTATCCGTAATGAACGAATTCTATCTCC
>DATBXH010001092.1:0-2197 GCA_036514375.1 Bacteroidales bacterium
TTTCATTTTTCGTAAAGGATGTAATGTAACTATCGTTGTTGCTAAAAAAAGCAGATTGAATTGGAAAGCCCTGGATGGTTGACAAGAGCCGGCCTGTTTCCGTTTCCCAGATTTTAACAATACCGGCACCATCCGTAATGATGACTCTGGAATTGTTCCGGTTAAAAAATGCATCGCGTAAACCAGTTCTTTGGTTAGGTATGGTGGAAGTTAAATATAATGATTCATTCCCGTTTCCCTTTGGTTTTAACATTACCTGCACCTGATGACTTGTATCATTCGGTGTAATCCAGGGAAGAATCAGGTTCTGACCCTCTCCAATCTGTTTCCAGTCTTTATCCGGGTGAGTCCGGTAAAATATGGAAATTGTTTTTTCTTTTTTTACTCCTTCCCACTGAATAGATGTATCAGTACCAACTACCAGTTGCTCTCCACCTTTGGGGCAAATAAGCCGCAGTTGTTCATCACTGCCACCATGCAATACAACGCTTTTGTCCGGGCATTCCCTGGTCGAAATGATTAGTTTGTCCGTAATAATTTTGGTGTCTTTCGGTTTGTAATTCAATGTGATATTCTTAACATGATCGGGTTTCAACAAGTAAGGCATGTCAATACTGTCGGTGAGACTAAACGGACCCTTACCGGCAATAGCGATATGTGTAATATTAAGCGGAATATTTCTGGCTATCAGGTCGATTGATACATTTTTACTGGCACCCGGAAGTGCACTCCCAAATGCAACAACAGAAGGATCAATATCAAGGCTTCCGGTTTTATTTTTTGGAATATCGTAAGTAAACGTAACAGGCTTGTTGCGAAACACAAAATGTACGTTTTTTTCTTTTCTGCAATCTTGGTTTGCTTTCCATGTAACAGTGCCATATTTTGTAACTTCCAGCATCTGAAAGATAGTAGAATAAATTCCGTCCAACTGGTTTATATTGGCCACTGCTTCAAAATATGTACCACCTGTTTGCTGGGAAATGTCGCGGAGAATATCAGGAATGGGTAACTCCAGTGTAATACAATAAATCGTGGTATTGCTTTGCCTGGCTTGAGAAACAACTTCGTTAACATCAGTATTGCTTAATCCGTCCGTAAGGAAAATGATATTTTTTTTGTGTCGTCCGTTAGCAGCAATTGAGATTGCCCCTGACCCTTTATCCAGAAATGCTTTGGAATAGTTCGTGCCACCCACGGATCGCAGGTTATCAATAGCATGGAAGAGCCTTTCCTGGTTTTGGGTAAAATCGCAGTTTACATAAACTTCATCGCTAAAACTGGCGATTGCCACTTCGGACGTTTCCAGTGGCATTTGCTCGATAAAACCTTTGGCAGCCTTTTTGGCCAGTTCCAGACGTTCGCCGGTCATTGAAAGAGAAACATCGAACATTAGAACGATAGAGGCCGGAATAGCAATTTCCCTGGGATTTGTGACTTCAATGATGTCGCATTTTCTGTTGTTTTCTGTTATCTTAAAATCTTCAGGCAGTGCATTGGTGATTTTTTCGCCTGTGTTACCTGTAGCTAAAAAGGTAGCTTTTACAACAGGATATTGTGAAGTAATGATCTTCATGATTTTGTAATCCTGTCCTTTGATTAAAAGGCTTATTGACAGGATAGCAGTTAGCAGTAGGCCCCTGATCTGATCTGATTTCCAATTAACAACTGCAGTTTTCATGGGGGCAAAGTGATGAAACTTGAACGTAAAAATTCAGAGATTATTATGACTGATCAATAAAACCCGCTTGTTAGACTGTACTATCCCGAATAGACATTAAAATTGTGTTCCAATCTTCCCTTGTAAAACAATCCGAATGAGGTCAATGTTGTACCACATTTTAGCATAGAAATATAACAATACGACCAGACACAACATATACATAACTAACAGACCAAGATATTTACCACCAAATGATTTTCCTGATTTAATAATTCTGGCCGACACCGAATTAAGCCAATCTTCCATTCTCGTAATTAGAGGGTAGAAAATTAAGGTAATAATTCCCATGGCTATCAGCGTAAAAGTAACAGGTTTTATCTGAGCTTTATATTTATAGCTGATCAGGTATTCGGAAATTTTTGATGTGATCAGGTTAACTGTGAGAATAGTTATAGTGGTAACAGCAAATTTGAAAAGGTTTCGGTACATAGTTGTTTTTTAAGACTAAAAATAAATATAAAAATCAATCATCCA
>DATBXH010001093.1:0-3518 GCA_036514375.1 Bacteroidales bacterium
CGGATGAATTAAAGGAGCTGATAGATGCAGCTCATCAGTTCGGTTTGGCTATTATTATGGACTTGGTACATTCTCACTCTGTTAAAAATGAAATTGAAGGATTAAATCGTTTTGATGGTACTCCATACCAATATTTTCACAGTGGCGCCCGGCGAAACCATCCTGCATGGGATTCGTTATGCTTTAACTACGGAAAAAATGAGGTACAACACTTTCTTCTTTCCAATTGCAAATTCTGGCTCGACGAGTATCACTTTGACGGTTTTAGGTTTGACGGCGTTACCAGTATGCTTTATCTCGATCATGGTTTGTCTCAGAATTTTACTAATTACCAGATGTATTTTGATGGTAATCAGGATGACGATGCGATAAGTTATCTGATTCTTGCAAACAAGCTGATCCATCAGATACGTCCTGATGCAATCACAGTGGCTGAAGAAGTAAGTGGTATGCCTGGAACTGCCTCTTCTATAGAGGATGGAGGACTTGGATTTGATTACCGGCTGTCGATGGGTACACCGGATTACTGGATTAAGATTATAAAAGAAATACCTGATGAAAAGTGGGATGTAGGTGAACTTTATTATGAACTCGTACGAAAACGCAATGACGAAAAGACCATCGGCTATGCCGAGTCCCATGACCAGGCATTAGTTGGTGATAAGACGATTGTTTTTAGGCTGATGGATAAGGAAATCTATTTTAATATGGGGAAAGACAGGCCTAATCTTGTGGTTGACAGAGCCATGGCATTGCACAAAATGATCAGATTGATTACCATTGCTACTACTGGTAATGGTTATTTGAATTTTATGGGAAACGAATTTGGACATCCTGAATGGATTGATTTCCCAAGGGCCGGTAACAACTGGTCATATCATTACGCCCGCAGGCAATGGAGTTTAGTAGATAATAAGGAACTCAAATATCACTATCTGGCAGATTTCGATAAAGATATGCTATTGCTTATTGCACAATATCGGATCCTTGAAAACAATGCACCGGGCTTACTTCATGAAAATAAACATGATCAGGTTCTAGCTTTTAAAAGAGGCGAACTAATATTTGTATTTAACTTTAGCCCGGATCATTCCTTTAGTGATTATGCTTTTCAGACAGAAGCGGGGAAATACACTATTATTTTGAATACCGATTCCGCGCTTTATGGAGGCAATGCCCTTGTAAACGAAAAGATGACTTACTACACAACTTTTATTGATGATAAAATAATGGTTAACAATTATTTGAAAATATACATTCCAAGTCGCACCGGATTGGTTTTCAAAAAGCTTCCATCAAAAAGTGTGTATGATTTATAGAGATAATAAGGTTCTTACAAAATAAAAATCCCGGGAAATATTGCAATTCCTGGGACTTTTTTGATTATTGATAGGTGACTATGATAAACTCATCGTTCCGAAAGTTTTCAATCCTTTATGATCAATAAGAGCCTGATGAAGTTCAAATTGAAGTTTGATATACAGGTAATTGGATGAATATAATTCCAGATTTTTTTCGAAGTGCTTAATAAAAAGCTGTGTACGTGTATCAGAAACAGGTTGTTCGATAACGTAATTTAACAGTTTTCTGTTTCTGCTGATAATTATTTTGTTTTGTTCCAATCTTTCTTTAAGAATTTCGATGGTTTTTTCAATCTCAGCTTTCATTTTATTTATTGTTTTTGCTACCACATATATTTACTGTCAGGAGGATGTAAAGTTCCTGTTCTTTGATGGGTTATAAATTGTCTTTGATTAATGTTCAAAACCAAATGACAAAAGAAGGTGATGTTGATCACCTTCTTTTAGTAACCAACGTCATCTTATTTTGTTCGTAAAAGCAAAAGATTAATGATTGTTAGTAAGAAAACTTTCTGTTATAGGACTATCTGTTTATGATTTTGAAGGTTTATTTCACTTTGAAAGAATATGTTCCGGATCCGACTTTATAAAGCAACCTGCCGTTTTCTTTTTTCAGAAACTGAATATCATTTCCAACCGGTTTTTCATCAACAGTTACTGATGCTGTTTCACTTGCAGGCAGATATACAAAAGCGTCTGTATTTACCGGTATTTGGATTTTAAGATTGAATGCATCTCCGGCTTTTTCCCATTCGCTTGATATTGTTCCATACATGGAGTGATAGCTTGCTTTAGCTTCTGTTATGTTTCCAACTATTTCAGGCTTTATAACGATATGTTTATAAGCGACGGACCCTTCTTCCTGACGGATACCGGCTATTCCACTATAAAACCATTCCATCAAATGGCCAAGCATCAAATGGTTATTGGAAACAGATGGAAGCGCTTGCCAGGATTCAGTCAGAGCAGTCGCCCCTTTGGCAAGCTGATAACCGTAACCTGGCACATCCGAGCGGTAATTCATATCGTAAATAACATTGGATGCCCCATTATCTTCCAATGTTTGTAAAAGATAACGGTAACCAATATCTCCTGTTGTCAGCGTGTTATTGTTACCTCGAATTTCTTTGATGAGATTCTCAAGTACCTTGTTTTTATGTTGAGGATCGGTCAATCCTGTATAAATTGGCATGGCATTAGCCGTCTGGCTATTGCGATCATAATAATCAGAGTCTTGTTTGAAATATGTTTGGTTAAAAATGGTTTTGATTTCTTCAGCAAGCTTATTGAATTTAACTACATCTTCTTTTTTATCAAGGAGTTTTGCAATATTAACCATAATCTGTACATCATAATACCACGTTGCAGTACCTGTTACACCTTTGGATGTGAGTTGTGAATATCCGGGACGTCCGGGACCAAGGTCATACCAATCGCCTAATCCGTGCGATACAATAAAGTTATTTGCCTTTGAACCAAGATAGCCCACATATTTTTTCATACCTGTGTAGTTTTCCTCAAGCAAACGTTTGTCCCCGTACCATTGATACATGTACCATGGGAGTATTACATATGCACTGCCCCATTCCGGAGAGTCTCTGAAATCGGTTGGTTTTCCTTCTTTATTGTTAAAGACGCAATATTCAGGTGCAATGGCAGGCACCAATCCATCCTCAACCTGAACAGACTTCATGTCATTAACAGTTTTTGTATATAACCTTGAGATGTCATAATTAAACTGTATTGACGGACCCATTAGATAGGTTTGCTCCAGCCATCCCAGTTTCTCGCGGTGAGGACAATCGGTAAGCACGCTAGCCATATTGCTTTTTATTGCCCAGTCAATCAATCTGCAGGTTCTGTTAAATAAATCGTTGGAACAGGAGAAGCTTCCGGTTTTTTCTGCCGAATTACGTGTATGAAGGCCATCCAACTCCTTGATAACCGGTAAACCATCGGGGTTATCTTTACCGTCAGGTACTGCGCCAACCAATTGAACGTATCGAAAACCACAATAGGAGAATCTTGGTTCCCAGGTTTCCTCTCCTTTGCCTTTGAGTTTGTAAGTAAAACAGTACGGACTACCAATGGCACGTTGGGTAACAGAACTGTCACGATCAATCAGTTCTCCGGGATAGATGCTGAGGCTATCACCAC